>JAGRJD010000156.1 GCA_020442915.1 Thiothrix sp.
TCTTTGATCACTCGGGTCTTGACACCCCAGCAGGTCCATCAGGTTGGACACATAGGCGCGTGTGGTTTCCTGACGCTGTTCCGGTGTCACCGGGGTTTTATCCTCCCACTCCAGATGCTCCTCCGGCAGTTCCTCCAGAAACCGGCTCGGATCACAGGTCAGGGATTCACCATACCGGGAGCGGGTTTTGGCATAACTGATGGTCAGGTGTTTCTGGGCACGGGTGATGCCGACATACGCCAGCCGCCGCTCCTCCTGCAGCCCGGCCTCATCCAAGCTGTTGGCATGCGGCAGCAGTTCCTCCTCCATGCCGATCAGGAACACGTAGGGAAATTCCAGCCCCTTGGCAGCATGCAGGGTCATCAGGGTGATGGCATCCTGTTCCTTTTCCTCGCTGTTGCGCTCCAGCATGTCGACCAGGCTCATGTGCGCGACAATTTCACCCAGGGTTTCCTTGCCTGCGCCTTCGTCATACAGTTTCGCGACCCAGTTCTGGACTTCCTGCACGTTTTCCATACGCTTTTCCGCCATTTTGGGCGAACCGGAATTCTGCAGCATCCAGTCTTCATAGTCGATACCCTGCACGATGCGCTGCACCAGTGCCTGGGGTTCGGTATCGCGCTGGGCCGTGACAATGCCGTCGAGCCAGTCGGTGAAGTTATCCATGCGGGCGCGGGCCCTGGCGGAAATGCGCTCAGCAAAGCCCATTTCCCTGGCGGCCCTGAACAAGCTGACCTGACGTTCCTGGGCATAATCGCCGAGCTTCTCCAGGGTGGAAGCACCGATTTCGCGTCGGGGGGTATTGACCACGCGCAGGAAGGCGGCATCATCATCCGGATTGCTGACCAGACGCAGGTAGCCCAGAATGTCCTTGACCTCGGTGCGCTCGAAAAAAGCCGTTCCACCTGTGATACGGTAGGGAATCCGGTTTTCGCGCAACAGTTTCTCGAACACGCGGCTCTGGTGATTGCTGCGGTACAGAATTGCAAAGTCCCTGGCCGGTACCCGGTCCCGGAACTGGCGCTTCTGGATTTCGGCCACCACCTTTTCGGCTTCATGTTCGGCGGTGCGTGCGCTCATGACCCGAATCGGGTCGCCTTCCCCGAGTGTGCTCCAGAGCTGCTTTTCAAACAGGTGCGGGTTGTTGGCGATCAGGCGGTTGGCACTGTCCAGGATGCGGCGGGTGGAACGGTAATTCTGCTCCAGCTTGATGACCTTCAGGGTCGGGTAATCGCCCTGCAGCTGGTGGATGTTTTCCGGGCGTGCCCCGCGCCAGGCATAGATCGACTGATCATCATCGCCCACGGCGGTCAGGGCCCCGCGCACCCCGGTGAGCTGGCGGATCAGGCGGTACTGGCAGGCATTGGTGTCCTGATACTCGTCCACCAGCAGGTAGCGCAGCTGGTGCTGCCACTTTTCCAGTATCTCCGGGTACTGGTCGAACAACTGCACCGGCAGGACGATCAGGTCATCAAAGTCCACTGCATTATAGGCCTTGAGCTGGCGCTGATAGGCTTCGTACAGACGCACCGCCCGGGCTTCATCCTGACCCTGCGCCTGTGCTTTGGCCTGCGTCAGGCTGATAAAGTCATTTTTCCAGCGTGAAATCTGCCAGCGCAGGTCTTCCGCATCCTCCAGTTCTTCCTTGAAGGCCAGCTCTTTCAGGATCAGGCTGCTGTCTTGGGCATCCATAATGGAAAAACCGGATTTGTATCCCAGCGCCTTGAGCTCGCGGCGGATGATATGGAGTCCCAGGGTATGAAAGGTCGAAACCGTCAGGCCCTTGGACTCATCCCTGCTCAGGAGCTGTGAGGCCCGTTCACGCATCTCACGGGCCGCCTTGTTGGTGAAGGTGATGGCGGCGATCTGGCGCGGATCGTGCCGGGCCTTGCGGATCAGCCAGGCGATTTTCTGGGTGATGACGCGGGTTTTGCCACTGCCGGCACCGGCGAGCACCAGCAGCGGAGAGCCAAGGTGCGTGACCGCAGCCTGTTGTTGGGGATTGAGACCGTTCATGTTTGTGTTGTGGTAAAGAGCTGTGTTAGCCAGTGGTGAAACGCGGGAAATACACCTGCCCGGTAAGCTTTTCCGGCAGACAGGCCGGGTTTGACCTGCCCGGCAAGCAGGGTTGCCCGTCGAGCTTTTGAAATGTGTCGGCCCTGAAACAGACATAGGCGGAAATTCCTGATGTGCAGGCTGTCGAGCATGGCCATGGTCTGGCATCCTTGGGTACGATGAGGCGGATTATACCGGATTTTCGGATTGATTCCGGCCCCCTCTCTACGCTCAGGGGAACAGAACGGAAAGAGGCGATAGCCGGCTAATCGGCCAGCTTCACCATGAACGGCAGCAACGGCAACCCGTCCCTGTTATGCACATTCGCCAGCGGGTTATCGCGCCAGGCGTAACGCACCCACTGTGGCTTGGGTACTGTGTCTGCCTGCAGCACGATGCTGTCACCGTCAAGCATGGCCCCGGCCTCAACAAACCGTTCATCCGCACCCGCCAGTTCAAAGGCCACCACCTTCCCGCTGGCATGCAAGCCCTCCGCATGCGCAAAACGCAGCCGTACCCGCGCTCCAGTTCCGCCCGGTTCCCGTGCATGCATGGCATAAACCGGCCCCAGGTAAGCTGCCGTTTCCCCATACACCCGGTTTAACGCCAGGTTCGCCAGCCGCGTTCCCACCGTGAGCTTGTCTTTGGGGTGCACATTATCGGCTTCACCCACATCAATCGCACCCACCATCCCGGTATTTGCCACCGTTTTATTCACCCCGTCCTGTGCTGCACGGATTTCGGCCCATTTCTGGCGCGGTGCTGTTGCGCTGTCGAACTCGAAGTTGGCCAGCTGTACGAACAGAAACGGAAAATCCTGCCGCCAGGCATTGCGCCACTGCTCAATCAGCAACGGAAAAATCACCCGGAACCGGGTGGCATCAGGCGCATCCGACTCGCCCTGATACCAGATCACGCCCTGAATCCGGTAGGGGGTGAGCGGGGCGATCATGGCGTTGTACAGCACGCCGGGAGTATTGCGGTTGCCCGGACCGTACAAGGGGGCGGGCTGGCTGGCAAAATCGGCCTGCATCGCCTCGGCCTGATAGCCGATCCGGTATTTCCAGTCCCCGGCCAGACGGATGCGCTGCTGCCCCCGTACCAGTGCCAGGGCCTGCGCCCGGCTGGTGAAGCCACCTTCACCATACTGGTCAAACACCCTTACTGCGAGGGTATTTCGCCCGGCCTGCAGCACTCCGGCAGGCACGGCATAACGGCGCTCGTGCAGCCAGTGATTGGGCTGTACGGTGGTGGTTGCCCCGACCTTGACCCCGTTCACATACGCGGCATCAAAATCATCCACGGTTCCCAGTGCCAGCATGGCACCTTGTCCCTGCCAGTCTTCGGGCAGGGTCAGCTCACGCCGGAACCAGATTGCGCCATCGCCCTTGAATCCCATCTGACTGAAAACCTGCGGCAGGGTTACATTCTGCCAGCCCGCATCATCAAAATCCGCTCGGGCAAAACCCTGTGCCAGCCCCGCATCACCGGGGTCGGGCAGGTAATTTTCCGCCTCCCACTGCCGTAACGGTGCTGTCTGGCGTTGCCTTTCAGCTGCCGGGAGGTTCAACTGCCGCTGCATTTCATCCAGCATGGGCTTCAGGGCGGGCGGATCCTGCAGGGCATCCATCCCGGTCCAGGCCGCCACCTGGGTGCTGCCCCAGCTGGCCTGAATGATACCCAGCGGTACCTGCCGTTGTTCCTGTACCCGGCGCGCAAAATGGTAGGCAACCCCCGACATTTCACCGGCTGTTTGTGGTGTCAGGGCTTCCCAGTAACCGGACACATCCGGCTGCGGCGTTAAAGCCGTCTGTTTGTGAACCCTGAAGACACGGATTTCAGGATGATCAGCACGGGCGATCATCTGCTCAGCATCAGCCGACTGACTCAGCGGCCATTCCATATTGGATTGCCCTGCCGCCAGCCAGACTTCACCGACAGCTACATTGCGGATGGTGTAGCGGGACGTGGTGCCGGCAGGGGGTTTGCCCTGCAGCTGCAGTGTATAAACCCCGGCGGGAATCTGCGGCAGGGTGAGCGACCAGCGGCCTTCGGCATCGGCAATGGTGTCAGCACGGTGTCCGGCGAGATGGGCACTGACCCGCTCACCCGGCTCCGCCCGGCCCCATAAATGCCCCTGGGTGTGCTGCTGCAGCACCATGTTGTCGCTGATCAGTGCGGGCAGCTGCAGGGCTGCGACAGCCTGGTTCGTGATAAAAAAAGCCAGCAGCCAGGAGTAACGCCGATGGTGCATGCTCATTTCACCTGTTTGACTTTGTTTTCAGAGCGTAATTTTTCATGCCATATTACTCAATATTTCTGCCAACACCCTTGAACTTCTCCACAAACGCGGCGATCTTTTGGAATACACTCTGCTTCTTGGTCAGGTACTGCGGGTTTAGCGGGCTCATCCTGGGCAGGAGCGCGTTCAGCTCCGTACCTGCATCGCTGGCATACTGCCGCTTGAGTGAGGTAGTGAGATAGCGCCGGGCTTCCACGGCATTCAGGTTCTCGGCGCTGATCAGTTCCTGGGCCTCGCGTTGCTGTTCCGCTTGGGCAAAGGCGAAAAAGGCATCCACCACACTGGCTTTGTCACCCATCGGGTCCAGGTCGGTCTGGTTGATGAAGTCCACCAGCAAACCCTCTTTGGCGCGATTGCCCAGGCTGGTGCGAATCACGCGACGCACTTCATCCACCAGCTCTGATTTTTTCCTGGTTTTCTTGTTGTGCTCAAAAATCAGCTCCAGGATGTAGTCAAGGTTGATTTCCTGTGACTTCAGCAGATCAACCTCAAACACCACGTCATCCCAGTCGATGGTGGACTTTCCCTGCTCTGCACCGGCTTTCTCGCGCCGCAGCCAGTCGCGCACGTCGTTGTAGGTCGAGCGATAATCCTGAATCTTCCGCTCTGTGGGGATGGTGACGGCTTGCAGCGCAGCCAGATCGTCATCGCTCAGATAATGCTTGGCCTTGAACGCCTCCACCGCCGCCGGGTCATCCAGGTCGACGTCCTGCAAGGCCTTCAGGCTGGCAAACTCGTCATAGTTCTGCAGCACGTTCTCAACGCGTAAATATTCGCCGAACAGCTTAGCGAAGTCTTTTTTGTCGGATTCTTTTTCAATGGCTGCGGGCTCGGGAAAGCGTGCTTCCAGTTCCTTCACCACGTCCACATAGCCACGCCGTGCCTGACCCGTGGCCACGTCGGTGAAGCCCTCCATGTACTCCCTGTAGCTTTTCTCCAGCACCACGTTCCTGGTGTTCTTGTCGCCGAACAAGGTGATGGCGTCGATGGTCGCCTGCTCCAGATCGCGAAAGGTGACGATGTTGCCAAAGGTCTTGGTGGCGTCAAAAATGCGGTTGGTGCGCGAATAGGCCTGCATCAGGCCGTGGTAGCGCAGGTTCTTGTCCACAAACAAGGTGTTCTGCGTGGGCGCGTCAAAGCCGGTCAGGAACATGCCCACCACAATCAGCAGGTCAACTTCTTTGGCTTTGACCCGCTTGGCCAGATCACGGTAGTAGTTCTGAAAACCGTTGCTGTCCACGCTGAAGTTGGTCTTGAACAGCGCGTTGTAGTCGGCAATGGCCGCGCTCAAAAACTCCTTGGCGCTGCTGTTCATGGCCGACACGTCAAAACTCTCGTCTTGAATGTCGCCCACCGCATCCTGCTCCTCGTTGGCTGCAAACGAAAAGATGGTGGCCACCCGCAACGGCTTGTCGCCGCCTTTTTGCAAATCCCGGAACGACTGGTAATACAGCTTGGCAGCGTCCACGCTGCTCACGGCAAACATGGCATTGAAGCCCTGGTTGCCCGCTTGCAGGCGGTGGGTTTTCTGGCGGAAGTTGTTCAGGATGTACCGGGTAATTTCGCGGATGCGGTCGGGGTGCAGCAAGGCCTGCCTGTTTTCGGCAGCGCTCAGCGTCTTCTCGTCCTGCTCGGTTTCAATGGCCTTGAACTGCGGGCGCACGTCGTTGTAGTCGACCTTGAACTTCAGCACCTTCTCGTCGCGAATGGCATCGGTGATGACGTACGAATGCAGTTCGCGGCCAAACACGCTGGCCGTGGTTTCGGCGCCCAGGGCGTTCTGCGGGAAGATCGGTGTGCCGGTAAAGCCGAACTGGTAGAACCGTTTGAACTGCTTCTTCAGGCTCTTCTGCGCTTCACCAAACTGGCTACGGTGGCACTCGTCAAAAATAAACACCACCTGCTGTTTGTAAACCGGCAAGTCGGCCTCGCTCTTCATCAGGTTGTTGAGCTTCTGGATGGTGGTGACGATGATCTTGTTGTCGTCCTTGTCCAAGTTGCGCTTCAGGCCCGCCGTGCTGTCGGAGCCGTTCACGCTGTCGGGTGAAAAGCGCTGGTATTCCTTCATGGTCTGGTAATCCAG
>JAGRJD010000157.1 GCA_020442915.1 Thiothrix sp.
CCGGACATCATCATGGTCGGGGAGATACGCGACCTGGAAACAGCAGAAATTTCCATCAAGGCCGCCCAGACCGGGCATCTGGTACTCTCCACCCTGCACACCAACAGTGCACCGGAGACCCTGACCCGCCTGCTGAACATGGGCATTCCAAGCTTCAATATCGCCTCCTCGGTACACCTGATCATCGCCCAGCGCCTGGCCCGCCGCCTGTGCGAAAAGTGCAAGCAACCCACCGCCGATATTCCGGCAGATACCTTGGTCAGCCTCGGATTCCGGGCCGAGGAGCTGCCCAAACTGAAAATCTATGAGGCCAAAGGCTGCCCCGCCTGCTCCCAGGGCTACAAGGGCCGGGTGGGCATCTATCAGGTCATGCCCATCTCCCAGACCATGGCCCGCATGGTCATGGATGGCGCCAACTCCATGGACATTGCCGCCCAGGCACAGCGGGAGCACATTCTGGACCTGCGCCAGTCCGCCCTGCAGAAAATCCGCCAGGGCATTATCTCCATTGCCGAGATGGAGCGGGTGACCAAGGATTAATCGCCAGGCGGCCCGGTTGTCCGGCCAGACTGGCATGCAGCGCAATAAGCGCTAAACTGACCTGAAGCATTAAAATCAATAATAAATACAGCACGGTCATGGCAAAGAAACAAGCAACCCAAACCTCCTCCAGCCAGACAATGGAGACCTATGTCTGGGAAGGCATCAACCGCAACGGCGTCAAGATGCGGGGCGAAACCCAGGCCACCAATGCCAACTGGCTGCGGGCGACCCTGCGCAAGCAGGGTATCAACCCCGGCAGGGTGGTCAAGAAGCCCAAACCGCTGATCAAGCCGAAAATCAAACCGGCAGACATTGCCCACTTTGCCCGCCAGATGACAACCATGATGCGCTCAGGCGTTCCCATGGTGCAGTCGCTGCAGATGGTTGCCAGCGGCGGCAGCAACCCCGCCATGAGCGACCTGATCAAGAAAATCGCCGAATCCATTGAAGGGGGTTCCAGTTTCGGACGTGCCCTGGAACAGCATCCCAGATACTTCGACAAGCTGTTTGTCAATCTGGTCAAGGCCGGCGAACAGGCCGGTACCCTGGAAACCATGCTCGACAAGGTGGCCACCTACAAGGAAAAAACCGAGAACCTGAAAGGCAAGATCAAAAAGGCCATGATGTATCCGATCATCGTCATCCTGGCCGCCATCGTGGTTTCCGCCATCATGCTGATCTTCGTCATTCCCCAGTTCAAGGAAGTCTTCAGCAGCTTCGGGGCTGAACTGCCGGCCTTCACCCTGATGGTGATCGAGCTCTCCGAATGGCTGCAGGCCTACTGGTGGATGCCGCTGCTGGGCATGATCGCTGCCGGTTATGCCTTCGTCACGGCCCGCAGGAACTCAAAAGCCTTCGAACGTTTTGTAGACCGGATGGTGCTCAAGATGCCCGTTATGGGTAACATCCTCAACATGTCGGCGGTGGCCCGCTTCTGCCGCACCCTGTCAACCATGTTTGCTGCCGGGGTACCGGTTGTGGAAGCCATGGACTCGGTGGCCGGCAGTACCGGCAATCTCGTGTATCAGGAAGCCATCATGCGCATGAAGGATGACACGGCCCAGGGCCTGCAACTGAATGTTTCCATGCAGACCACCCAGCTGTTTCCCAGTATGGTAGTACAGATGACCCGCATCGGCGAAGAGTCCGGGCGTCTGGAAGAGATGTTGGGGCGTTCTGCCGAATATTACGAAAACCAGGTGGATGAACTGGTCGACACCCTCTCCAAACAGATCGAACCCCTGATCATGGCCGTGCTCGGGGTTCTGGTCGGTGGTCTGGTGGTGGCGATGTACCTGCCGATCTTCCAACTCGGCTCCGTGGTCTGATACCGGTCCATAATCTGTTTTAATCTGCTTACAGGGGCTTGAATGGAACTGTTGCAATTGCTGAATGCCAGCAGCCTGTGGCTGCTGGTCACTGTCGGACTGGTCTCACTGCTGATCGGCAGCTTCCTGAATGTGGTCATCAACCGCCTGCCGGTCATGATGGAACGTGAATGGAAGCAGGAATGCAGTGAATGGCTCGGGCACACCGACCCCTCCCTGAGTGACAGCGGCACCTTCAATCTGGTGCTGCCCCGCTCCCAGTGTCCCAATTGCGGCCATGCCATCACGGCACTGGAAAACATCCCGGTACTCAGTTACCTGTTTCTGGGCGGCAAATGCCGGGGCTGCAAAACTCCCATTTCCATCCAGTACCCGCTGATTGAACTGGCTACCGCCCTGCTTTCCATGCTGCTGGCCTGGCAATATGGTTTTGGCATACCAACACTGGTGCTGCTGGGATTCACCTGGACCCTGATCGCCCTGTTCATGATTGATGCCAAAACCATGCTGCTGCCGGACAGTCTCACCCTGCCCCTGATGTGGGCCGGCATTCTGGTGAGCATGCAGGGCCTGCTTGGTGTAACGCTGCCAGAAAGCGTCATGGGGGCCATGGCCGGCTACCTGTTCTTATGGCTGATCTATCACGCCTTCCGCCTGCTGACCGGCAAGGAAGGCATGGGCCATGGCGATTTCAAGCTGCTGGCAGCCATCGGCGCCTGGGGCGGCTGGCAGATACTGCCGTTTGTGGTCTTCGCCTCTTCTGCACTGGGAGCCGTCTTCGGCATCGTCTGGATGCTCATCAGACGCCAGCGCGAAAGCCTGCCCATGCCCTTCGGCCCCTGGCTGGCCCTAGCCGGCTTTATTGCCGTGATCTGGCGGCCACAGGTTGTGGATTTCATGGGCAGGCTGCTGTTCCCCTGAGGACAGCAGCCCGCAGGGCTTACCCCCATGGCACTCAAGATCACAAGGGAGACAGCACAATCAGCAGTAACGGTCGCAATAGCTGCTGCCGGATACCACCCGGCTGGTATTCACGCCTGCACCCCGTTGCCAGCCGGATGCCACCGCCGGCTGGGGTGTGACCTGCGCCACCATCTGGCTGTGCGGTGCCGGCTGGGCAGCACTCCAGCCCGGACTGATGGCAGGTGCCGGCTGCTGGATCACGATATTCTGCGGCTCGGGCTGATAATACGGTACCGGACGTTGCTGCTGGACAACCACACGCTGTGGCTGGGGAGCGGGACGGTACTGAACTGCCGGGCGCTGCGGCTGGACACGCACAACCGGATTACAGTTACAGGAAACCTGCTGCTGGCGCTTCAGGGCGGCGGCACGCTGTTGCTGCAACAGCAGCTGGCGTTTACGGGCCGCGATCTGAAGCTGCCGCTGGCGCTGTTGCTGCTGACGCTGGGCTGCCAACCGCTTCTGTTGCTGCAGCTGCTGCTGTTTCAGGGCTGCCTGGCGACGCATCTGTGCCACCTGCTGGCGCTTCAGGGCTTCCAGCCGCGCGGCACGCTGACGCTGGGCCTGCAGCAGGGCCTGTTTGCGCTGCCGGGCCTGCAACTGCAGCTGTTGCTGCTGTATCAGCTGCTGCCGGTTGACCGTCGTGGTGCTTCCACAGCCACCGCTCACCCGCACCATCTGCTGCGGATGTGTGGGCCGGCAGTGCAGACCGGGACGTTCCAGCACGCGCCAGCCATTGTCGCAGACGCCGGCACTGTTGCAGTTTCCAACTGGTTGGTGATAACGGCTGCCACGCCAGCCATCCACCCGGACATTCGTGACCCGGACAATCGGCCCCTGCTCATTGGCCTGCATGGTGCGCATGTCCTCGATACCACCCGACCAGGCCTGTGCTTGCGAGGCTGCGACCAGCCCGAGACCTACTCCGACAATGACTTTTTTCATGATGCTGTCTCCAAATAAACCTGTTGCATTTTGTGTATTCGTTGTTGTGCGTTCTGTGTCAACCTGACATGACACCTGCTAGACTAGGGTGAACGTTGAAACAGGAATCCATCATGGACAAGGAGCAGATGACACACTTCGGATACCAGGAGGTTCCTGTTTCCGAGAAAGCTAGTCGAGTTGCTGCGGTATTTCATTCCGTAGCCGACAAATACGACGTTATGAACGATATAATGTCATTGGGCATCCATCGACTCTGGAAAAGACAGACGATTCAGGCTGCCGGTGCCCGGCGCGGCAACCGGATTCTGGATCTGGCCGGAGGAACGGGGGATCTGGCAGCCAGATTTGCCCGCATTGTCGGCGCACAGGGGCAGGTCATCCTCTCGGACATCAACGGCTCCATGCTGGAAAATGGCCGCCGGCGGCTGGTGGACAGGGGGATTGCCGGCAATGTGGCGTATGTGCAGGCCAATGCCGAATGCCTGCCGTTTGCCGACAATCATTTTGATATCGTGACCATGGCTTTCGGATTGCGCAATGTCACCGACAAGGACAGGGCGCTGGCATCCATTTTTCGGGTGCTCAAACCGGGGGGATGCCTGCTGGTACTGGAATTCTCCAAACCGGTACTGCCGGGGCTGTCTCCACTTTATGATCAGTATTCCTTCCATGTACTGCCCGTGATGGGCCGCATCATCGCCAATGATGCCGACAGCTACCGCTATCTGGCCGAGTCCATCCGCAGGCATCCGGATCAGGAAACCCTGCGCACCATGATGGAAACCGCCGGCTTCGAGCGTGTCAGCTACACCAATATGAGCGGTGGCATTGTGGCCCTGCACAAGGGCTGGAAGCTTTAAACACAATATTGTCGGGGCAGGGAGACACCGGCCCCGAACACCACTGCCCACCCTGCCCGCGACAGAAAGCCCCCCTGCCTTTGCTCCCGGAATCCTTCGGCAATCCCGATACGCCACTGCCATTCAGCACGATTTTTGACACGTTAATTAGTTTTTTTTATTAAACATCATGACTTTTAAACCGCTGGCCCGATCCGGCATGGCACTGAACTTTTTCCCTGTTTACAGTTGTCCAAGCTAAAGCAACCCCAAACAGATACCGGATACAACATGAAACGGATTACGACTGGAATCATTGCAGCCAGCCTGCTGTCAATCCTCTCGGGCGCCAGTGCCCTTGCCAATACGGTAGACCCCCTGAATCTGGACGAGTTACAGGAGGCCACCCGGCTGGCTGCCCCGGCTACGACAGGCACGGCACAGCGTTCATTGCGCTCCGGGAGCACTGCCAGGGTCGAACTGCTGCTGGTCGAACGTCGACCAACCGACAAAAACCAGCCGGAACTGCGTCAGGCCGATGTCTATTATTATGATTACGGGACAGACGAAACCATCCACAGCATCATTGACCTGCCCTCTCAGGCCGTCATCAGCACCGAACGCGAACAATACATCCAGCTCCCGCTGACCGAGAGCGAAATCGCCCGCGCCAGGGAACTGCTGTTCAACGACGACGAGCAGATGAACCTGTTGCAGGCCGAATACCAGCGCATCACCGGCCAGTATCTCACCAGTCCGGAGCAGCTGAATATCAAGGCATTCACCTTCAGCGCCGATGCCCTGCCTGGCCCCGGCCAGCTGAATGCCGCCTCGGAACAGTGCGGCCTGCACCGCTGCGCCCAGGTGCTGCTCTACACCCACGATGCCACGGTGTTTGAGATCAGCCCGATCGTGAACCTGTCCGCCGGGATCATTACCCAGAACATCGGCTTCTAATCAAAGGCAAAGCTCATGAAACCTTTCATCACTCCCCTTGCCGCCCTGCTGCTGCTCAGCCTCCACGGCGTCGTTCAGGCCGCTTCCGACAACAGCTGCCAGGGGCAGACCCTGCAGAAAACCTTTGCCTCCGGAGCCAACTGGCGTTTCTGCTGGGATATCCGGGATCAGGAAGGGCTGGTGCTGTCCCAGGTTTTCTATCAGGCCCCCGGCAATACCCAGCGCCGGGTACTGGGTGAGGCCTCCCTGTCCCAGATCGAGGCCGAATTTGATGACGGCGCCATCGACCCGGTTTTCGTCACCACCACCCTGGGGCTGGGCGGTGACAACCTGCAGTCCCTGAATGCCGGAGACTGTCCCGGTGGCCAGATTCAGAGCCGTAATGGCAGGCCGGTCCTGTGCACCCGGACCCGTGATGCCGGCTATCTGTACAAATACACCACCCAACGGCAGACTCAGGCCTTTGAAATCAATACCCTGTCCGGTGTCGGGCCACGTACCTACATTCAGCGCTGGCGCTTTCTTGAAAACGGAACCATGGAACCGGCCATCGGCCTGAGCGGGGTCTTGCCGGCGGTCAACGAGAGTGCCACCGATTATGGCTGGCCCGTCAGCACCAGCGGGGAAATCGCCACCGGGCTGACCGACCATTACCTGTGGCGACTGGATTTTGATATAGGCGATAACGCTGCCGATGATGTCGTCGAGGAAATCACCAGTACACCATCCTATAACCGCCTGACCAAAATCAAGGCCATCAGCACCATCCAGACCGAAACCGGGCGCAGCCTTGATCCGGAGACCAAGCGTTTCTGGCGCATCCGGGATGGGAGTGTCCGCAATGGTAACGGCAACTACATCTCCTACGAACTGGTCCCGACCCATTATGACCAGAGCCGGGCCAACAGCCGTGATGAAAGCTGGCTCAGCCAGGATGTGTACTTCAGCCGCTACCAGCCCTGCGAGCGTTTCGCGGCGGATAATGACAGTTCCTGTGGCAAAAGTGTCACCACTTTCATCAACAACAACCAGAACCTGAATCAGGAAGATGTTGTGGTCTGGTACAAGATCAACAACCACATCCTGCCACGCAGCGAAGACAGCAACCGCATGGCGGTACGCTGGAGCAGCTTCAAACTGCTACCGCGCGACTGGCATACCCAGAATCCGTTCTAGCGGGGACACTTCATGAAATCATGCACGATCACAGCGCTGAAACCAGCGCTGCAGGCAGGCTTTTGCCTGTTCCTGCTGCAAAGTTCTGCTGCACTGGCAGCGGAATTCTGCTCCGATGACTATTACATTGATGTCACCCTGCCCAATCAGGCCCGCTGGGACCTGTGCTGGGAGCACCGCAAGCGTGAGGGTATCGTTCTGCACAAGATTCACTATACACCAGCCAACGGCGTGCGCCAGCTGATCCTGAACGAGGCCACCATCGCCCAGATTCATGTGCCCTATGATGACAATGGGGCCCGCTACCATGATGTTTCCGATTACGGACTCGGCAGCAACTACATGAGCGCACTTGCCCCCGTCGACTGCCCCGGTGGACAGCTGCGGCAGTTCGGCAGCAAGCCGGTGCTGTGCCAGCAGGCCGAAGCCCGGGGAACAGCTTATGCCTATGGGGATGACCGGCTGCAGGGTGATGCCCTGAGCCTGTTCAGTGTCTCCAGGGTCGGTGCCTATCATTACATTCCCACCTGGCGCTTTCTGGATGATGGTTCCATTGAACCCACCATGGGGGCGACCGGTGCCCTGCAGCGCTTCGGCAAAAACAGCCTGAGCCAGCACGGCTGGCTGATCAGTGACAACAAGGTCGGTCTGGCACACCTGCACAACTTTTTCTGGAAGCTGGACTTCGACCTTGGCGGCACCAGTAATGATGACTATGTGGAAGAAATCAGCTACTCCCGGCAGAGCGGGCGTACTGCACGGCATAACACCCGTTTCCACACGGAAGCTGCCCGGCGCGTCGATCCGGCCCGGATGCGGAGCTGGGTGGTAGCGGACGGCAACCTGGTCAACGGCAACGGGCAGCCCATGAGCTATGAAATCCGCCTGCCCCAGACCGAGCACCAGGATACCGGCCCGGATACCGAGCCCTTCACCCACAACGACATCTATTTCACACGCCAGAACCACTGCGAACTGTACGCCTCCCACAACCCCACCGACGGCAACTGTGCCAACAATCTGGCCGGCTTTGTGAACGGAGAAAGCCTGGACGGGCAGGATCTGGTGGTCTGGCCCAGCACCACCTTCTACCACATGCCGCGCACCGAAGATGCGCCGCGGATGGATGCCCACTGGTCCCACATCAGCATCATTCCGCGTGACTGGCATGACCAGAACCCGCTCAGTAATGCCGCTCCGGCTTCGGGTACCTACCCCGGTACCAGCTCAGGCAGCCCGGACACCAGCCAGAGCCCGCTGGAAACCCTGGTGTATGCCGAGGATTTTGAACAGGCATCCGGCTGGCTCGCCAACCCCTACGCGACCGACACCGCCGACGCCGGCCAGTGGGACAGCGGCAGGCTGCAGCAGACCAGCTACCAAGGCATCGTACTGCAGCCTGCCAATGCTGCTCATGGCGACCAGGCCCTGGCCACCGGCATACTGGCCGGCAACCTGGTCGGCTCCTATGACCTGGATGGTGGGACCAGCTCCCTGATCTCGCCCGGCATTCATCTGCCAACGGGGCAGCTGACACTGGCGTTTGCCTGGTATTTCGCCCATCTGCAGAACACCACGGCAGACGACTACCTGAGCGTAAGTCTGGTCGGCAGTAATGGCCAGCGTCAGCTGCTGCTGGAGCAGCGCGGTACCCGTGCAGTGCGCCCGGCAGTCTGGACGGAATCTACTCGGGACATCAGTGCTTTTGCCGGGCAGACGGTGCAGCTGCTGATTGAGGCAGCTGATGCGGGCTCCGGCAGCCTGATTGAAGCGGCCATTGACCAGATCCGGATTACCGCCACCACTTCAGGTTCCGGCTCCGACAGCAGTACCACAACCCATACCCCCGAGGTCATTTACCAGACCGGCTTTGAAACCGACAGCCACTGGACCCTGAACTCCCAGGGCACAGACAGCGCCTATGCCGGGCAGTGGCAACAGGGCAGACCGGAACACACCAGTTATCAGGGTACCAGCCTGCAACCCGGCGTGGCTGCAGCAGGTGCTGCGGCCCTGGTGACCGGGCCGGCTGCCGGCAACGCAGTGGGGGCCAATGACCTGGACGGTGGCACCACTTCCGTACGCTCCCCCGCCATCCCGCTGGACAACGGCTACCGCTACCGGCTTGAACTGGACTACTATCTGGCTCACCTGTGGAACAGCAATGCCGCCGACTACCTGCGGATCAGCGTGGAAACCGCAACCGGAGCACAGACCCCGATCCTGCAGGAAACCGCTGCCGGCAGCAGCCGCACTGCCCGCTGGACCAGTACCGACATTGACCTGAGCCCGTATGCCGGACAGACCATTCACCTGCGGGTCGAAGCCAGCGATGGTGACAATGGCAGTCTGGTCGAAGCCGGCATCGACAATATTGTCATCACCCGCTACTGAAACAGACACACATTCACGGAGAAAGCTCATGACACCCAGACACCTTGTTTCCATGACCCTGCTGGCCGGCATCCTGCTGACGGACGGTGGCGCACAAGCGGCCCCCCCCCGGTGGGAGTTGTCCGGTACCAGTGATCAGGGCCATTACCAGCTCACACTGAGCTGCAGGACGCCCCCCGGTACCGACGGTTTTCAGGACTGCCAGATCCGGATTCAGGATCAGGACGGCACACCGGCCAGCCCGGACAACATTCTGGTGGATGGCGGCATGCCAATGCACGGTCATGGCCTGCCGACCAGCCCGGTAGCTGAAAAAACCGATCAGGCGGGTCAATACCGCATTGAGGGGCTGCGTTACAACATGCCGGGTGCCTGGGTGCTCGGATTTCTGATCCAGCATCAGAAGCAGCAGGAAAAAGTCCTGTTCGAGTTTGTGATCTGAACCGGCATGCACATGCCTGGCAACCGGTTCATACTTGCACTTGTCGTGCTGCCCGCCCTGCTGCTGGCGGGTCAGCCCGGTATCGGCAGGGCCCAGGAAACACCACCGGCACAGGGACAGGAACCGAAGGGCTGGAACCCGGCGGAACAGGCACTGATCCAGTCCCTGTCCCTGAGCCGGCTTCCGCCCGAGCCGACGGACCCCAGCAACCACCTGCTCGGGCATCCGGAAGCGGAGGCTCTGGGGCAGAAGCTGTTTTTTGATCCCCGCCTGAGCAGAAACCAGCATATTTCCTGTGCCAGCTGCCACCAGCCGGAGCGCGCTTTCACTGACGGGCTCACAGTCGCACAGGGACTGGGAACCGGGTTACGCAATACGCCATCCCTGTCAGGAGCCGCCTGGCAGCACTGGTTTTTCTGGGACGGGCGCAAGGACAGCCTGTGGTCACAGGCGCTGGCACCGCTGGAAACCCCGGAGGAACACGGCCTGACACGCACGGAAATTGTATCCTTTCTGCTGCAGGACCCGGACTACCGTCCGGCACTGAAGCGCCTGGCCGATGATGCGCACAGGCTCGGCACAGACCTGCCATTTCCAGCCCTACCGGCAGCCATGCCCGGTGGCACGGTTGAACAGATCAGGCACTGGAAGGCACTGGATACCGACCTGCACCAGCAGGTGGACTATTACTTTGCCCTCACCGGCAAGGCCATTGCCGCTTTTGTCAGCACCCTCAGACCACCCCACAGCCGCGTTGATACCTATGCCGAGGCCCTGGCCAAAGATCAGCCGTCTGACGGTATTCTCTCGGATACGGAGCTGCAGGGCCTGCGCCTGTTCATCGGCCCCAAGGCCCAGTGCATCAACTGCCATTCCGGGCCGCTGCTCACCAACCAGGATTTTCACAATATCGGCACCGGTCTGCCACCCGACGCGGAAGGACGTGCCGCAGCACTGAACCGGGTGCGTTTTGATCGCTTCAACTGTCTGGGTGCTTTCAGTGATGCCGGCGCCGATGACTGCCGGGAACTGCAATACATGCGTCAGGACCGCGCCCACCTGCGTGGCAGTTTCAAGACCCCCGGCCTGCGCAATGTCAGCAATACCGCGCCCTATTTCCACCATGGACAGGCCGCCACCCTGGAAGCTGTGCTGGCGCATTACCTTCAGCTGGGCAAGCATCCCGATGTCCCGCCCACCCATGCTCCCGATATTGACCTGACCGATACAGAGACTGCACAGCTGATCGCCTTTCTCAAAGCGCTGGCGGCAGACACACCAGCGCTTGACCCCACGCCCTGAGACGCGTTTAATGCCCCCGGATGACTGATGGAACATGCCGGGACCCAACCAGAAATGCAACAAATACAACAATTGCTGTACCCGCAGGGTACCGTACTCACCGTCTACCGCTACCTGACGGTCTTCCTGCTGCTACTGGGGCTGGTGGTCGCACTGGCACCGGCGGATTACATGGAAGAGCTGGGTTTTGACCTGGCTGACAAGCTCATGCACCTGACCGCCTTTTTCGGTTTCGGCTTTCTGCTCGGACGCGCCACAGAGCAGGATTTCTGGCGCTGGCAGCTGCCTGTGCTGCTGGGGTATGGCGCGCTGATTGAAATTCTGCAGGCATTTACGCCCTGGCGCAGTTTTTCCGTCGCGGATTTTATCGCTGACGGCTTGGGCGTACTGCTGTACTGGGGGCTGGCCGGGTACTGGCTCAGGCGGCAAAAACAACGCGCATGATGTTACTCAGGTCATAGCCTACCAGCTGTTCTTGAACGCATCCAGCTTGCGACGCTCGCGCTTGTCCGGCTTGCGCACCCGCACATTGACACCATGCAGGCGCCGCATTTCGATCTCCGCCTCGCGCTGTTCACGCTGGTGTTCATCTTCCTGATACAGCAATACGGCCTCTCTGGCGGGACGGCGCTTGTCGTTCAGAGCCAGTACCGTCACTTTCCAGGTATCCGCTCCCTTGCGGATGCGCAGTTCATCCCCGACCCGGACATTGCGCGACGGTTTGACCCGCTCTTCATTGACCTGTACATGACCGCCACTCACGGCTTCCACCGCCAGGGCACGGGTCTTGAAAAAACGGGCCGCCCACAGCCACTTGTCCAGACGCAGGGTGTCCACAGCCGTCAGTCCGGGGTTTTCAGCGGCCATTCCACAATCCGCTCCTGCCAGTCTTCTTCCGCCACTTCATGACTATAAACAAAACGTCCGGCCACTGACTCCCCCTGCTCATGGATGGTGGAGACACTGCCGGAGACCAGGTGATGCCAGGGTGGCAGGTCCCTGCCCTCCTGCAACAGCCGGTAGGCACAGCCGGGCGGCATCCAGTACAGCTGATCCAGATTTTCCGGCGTCAGGCGCAGGCAGTCCGGCACCCGCACCTCCCGGTTGGCATAATCCGAACAGCGGCAGGTTCCCGCCTCCAGCAGGTCACAGGCCACATCGGTGTAATACACCGTGCCGTCCTCCTCATCCTCCAGCTTGTTGAGGCAGCACTTGGCACAATGATCACACAGGCTTTCCCATTCCGCACGGCTCATGTCCTGCAGGGCTTTCTGCTTCCACCAGGGCCGGGTCATGGCGTCAACCCCTTACCGTTTTGCAGGCGGGCAGTCAGTGCCGGCCACTCCTGACGTGACGAATAATACAAAACTTCACCTCCATCCGTATTCATCTCAATGACCAGTCCCTGATCCGGATAGAACCAGAAGGCTTTGCCATCGGCAGCCTCCTGTCTGGAAGCCGGTGCACCGAAACGCTGCAGCACCACTTCCGACTCATAATTCACCGCCGGCAGGTAAATCAGGTAACGCACCCGGTGCTCACTGCTGCGCGTCACATCCTGCTCATTAAGGGTATAACGCCAGTTGCCGGAGGGCTGGGCCTTGCGGTTACTGCCATGACTGACAATCTGCTGCAACCAGTCCGGATCCGCCTTGAGCTCGGCAATGATCCGGGCCTCAAACAGGCCCAGCTGCAGTTTCCCGAAATAGCCTTCCAGCCGGACTTCATGCCCAGCCCGTCCGTCGGCAAATACCGCCAGCTCCGGATAAGCTTTCAGCACCTCGCTGACCTCGCGCAGGCTCATGTCGCCGATGCGCAATCCGAACACGGCCACACTGCCATCAGCCTGCAGCCGCGCCTGCCAGGGCAGGTCCTGCATCACCTGACGTTCTGTATCGCTGGCAGACCACCATAGCGGACCAGACAGCACCACGGCCAGCACCAGCAGCACAGCCGCACCGAGCCAGTACCCGGTTTTGTGGTAGCCTTTTTTTTCCACTGCCATTTCCGTTGCAACATCCATTTTCTGCTCAGGCATACCAGTTCTCACTTTCTCCATACTCCAGCAACAGTTCCACCAGTTCGGCCAGGTAGGTTTTCATGTATTTGTGCTTGGCCCAGCCGATGCGGGTGGTCGAAACCGGAAACAGGTGCGACAGGTCGCGCAGCACCAGATCATCATCATGCACATGTGAATAGGCCATTTTGGCGATGATACCGGCCCCGAAGCCCAGACGCACGTAACTCAGGATCACGTCCGTATCCGTGGCCGCAAAGGATACATCCAGCACCAGCCCGGCACTCTTGAAGGTATTGTGCAGCTTGGAGCGACCGGTAAAGCCGAATACGTAAGTCAATACCGGGTGACGGGCCATGCGGGCCAGTGTCAGCTCCCCCTCACACAGCGAATGCCCCACCGGCGCAATCAGGGCATGATTCCAGTCGTAGCATTTCTGGCTCACAATGCCGGGGGCATTGCCGATTTCCTCGGTACAGACGGCAATGTCGGCCTTGCCCTCACGCAGCATGTCCACCAGCTGGGCCGGTGTGCCCTGCAGCAGGTGGATGGAAATGCTGGGATAGCGCTGACGGAACTCCAGCAGCACCTCCGGCAGAAAATATTTGGCCTGGGTATGCGTGGTGGCGATCCGGATTTCACCCGAAGTCTCCATGCGGTAGTCATCCGCCACGGCCCGGATGTTTTCCAGCGCCTGCTCGATCAGGTTGATTTCCTTCTCCAGCGCCTGACAGACCGGGGTCGGCTCCACCAGACGCTTGCCCTTGCGCTCGAACAACGGCAGCCCCAGTTCCGCTTCCAGCAGGCTGAGCTGGCGACTCACGGCAGACTGCACCACAAAGTGCTGCCCGGCAGCACGGGATACGTTCATGCCGTTACTGAGCAGGGTCTTGAGCAGACGCAACTGGAACAGCTTCATTATCTCTTTTCCTGATAAAGTTATCTGATTATATCGTTTTTATTTCATAAGGTCCTGCCCTACCATCCCTGTCATCCAACGACAAATGCCATGACTACCCAAGGATCCCGACAATGGAATACGGTAAACACAGACTCTGCCTCCTGCTGGAGGAAAACAAGACAGAAGAACGGCATGATACCTTGCCAGTCCGGAATGACGAGCCGGAAGACGAGTCGGAAGTATGGCCGTTCGAGCCTGCCATCTGTGGCTGAACCCGGCTTTCTGATCCGGACGGCTTTCCTGCCGCCTGCGCACAGGTTGATCCGTCAGGAGGCTGCCATCCCTCAATTTCCTCTCAGCGACACCGGTGGGGCTTCGGCTCCACCAACCTGAGTCAGGCATATACCCATCCCCGTGATATTTCTTCCATACGGCCTTTACCTCAAACAAATATAAGCATATCATTATTTACTGACATACAATACTGCTCCTGCCCTTTGAGAGGAAATTCCATGAATATCGATCGTATGGTAATGGTGCTGGCTGGCAGCATGATTCTTGTGAGCCTGCTGCTGGCCGTTTATCACAGCCAGAACTGGCTGTGGCTCACCGCGTTTGTGGGTGCAAACCTGCTGCAGTCCGCTTTCACCGGCTTCTGTCCGGCTGCCACCATCCTGAAAAAGCTCGGCTTCAAATCCGGCAACAACTTCGCCTGAAGCTGACGTCCCCGGCTGGCTCAGGTACACTGTAACCATGAGTCAGCTGCTGATCATCGCCAACACACCATCGCCCAACACCCTGCAACTGCGGCAGGCCGTCGTGGCCGGTGTGGCGGCGACCGGCCTGGATTACCTGGAACTGGACCCGTCTGCCGCCCATGCCGGTCATGTGCTCCATTGCCGGGGCATCATTCTCGGCACCACGGAAAATTTCGGCTACATGAGCGGTGCCATCAAGGACTTTTTCGAGCGCATTTATTACCCTTGTCTGGAGCAGACCCAAGGCCTGTCCGTGGCCACCTATGTTCGTGCCGGCCTGGATGGTACCGGGGCCATCAACAGCATGGAACGCATCCTGGGCGGACTGCGCTGGAATCCGGTTCAGGAGCCCCTACTGCTCAAGGGTGAACACCAGCCTGTGTTCCTTGAATATTGCCGGGAGCTGGGGGAGGCCATGGGTGAGGGGCTGAAGCTGGGTATTTTCTGATCCAGTGACCATGCCTGCCATCAGGCGGCAGTCGTGGTCAGCCAGAGCCGCCTATTCACACAGTCGCTGCATGCCTGCCGTCAGGGTGCGCAGATCCGGCTCCGGCATCAGGTAAGCCGGCATCACGTAAACCAGCTTGCCAAACGGCCTGATCCAGACGCCGGCCTCCACCAGTGCCTTCTGGGCCGCCGCGACATCGACCGGCTCCTGCATTTCAATCACCCCGATCGCTCCCAATACACGCACATCAGCCACCTTGGGGCTATCCCGCAACGGCAGCAGCTCCTGCTTCAGAATGGCTTCAATCCGCGCCACCCGTGTTTCCCAGGGGGAGTCCAGCAGCAGCTCGATGCTGGCACAGGCGACCGCACAGGCGAGGGGATTGCCCATGAAGGTCGGGCCGTGCATGAGCAGGGGCGCGCTGCCCTGCGAAATCCCCATGGCCACCCGAGAGGTTGCCAGAGTGGCCGCCAGGGTCATGTAGCCACCAGTCAGTGCCTTGCCGACACACAGGATGTCCGGACTCACCCCGGCATGCTCGGCGGCAAACAGCCTGCCGGTACGTCCGAAACCGGTGGCAATCTCGTCCAGAATCAGCAGCAGGCCGTGCTCGTCACACAGTTCCCGTACCCCGCGCAGGTATTCCGGGGCATAAAAGCGCATGCCCCCGGCACCCTGCACAATGGGCTCCAGAATCACGCCGGCCAGCTCCTGCCGGTGCTGCACCAGCAGCTCCCGGAAGGCATCCAGCTCCTGCGGATTCCAGGGCTCGCCGAAACGGGTCTGCGGGGCCGGCGCGAATACCTGCTGCGGCAGCATGCCCTGAAAAATGTGGTGCATGCCATTGACCGGATCGCACACGCTCATGCAGGCAAACGGATCCCCGTGATAGCCGCCACGCACGGTCAGAAAGCGCTGCCGTCCCGGTTGTCCCTGTGAATACCAGTACTGCAGCGCCATTTTGAGCGCCACCTCCACCGCAATCGAGCCGGAATCCGCCAGAAACACATGCTGCAGGGGAGCCGGCGTGAGGTCGACCAGGTGTTTGCCCAGCGTGGCCGCCGGCTCATGCGCAATGCCGCCGAACATGACATGGCTCATCTTTTCGCTCTGCTCACGCAGTGCCCGGTTCAGTTCGGGATGGTTATAGCCATGAATCGCACACCACCAGGAACCCATGCCATCAATCAGTTCACGCCCGTCCGCCAGCCGGAAGCGTACCCCGCTGGCCGACTCGACCGGATAGCAGGGCAAGGGATCATGCATGGAGGTATAGGGGTGCCACAAATGAGCACGGTCAAAAGCCAGCCACGCCGCCGTCGAGGAAAACAGGGATTTCATGAACGCTCAAATCCGGATACAGGGGGGGTGATACCTAATTGCGTGCCAGCTCGATCTCAGCACTCACGGTCACGGTCAGGGTCTGTTTGCCCGAATCCAGGGTCGGTGCCGGAACCGGCATGGATGCTGCATCAGCCGCCATGGCCATCATCCGTGGCTGGAAACCGCCACCGTTATTCGGGGTATTGATCGACAGGTTGACAACCCGATACTCACCACGTTCCATATTGGCCTGAATCTGGGCCGCCCGGCGCTTGAAGGCAGTCAGTGCTTCGGTGATCAGCTCCTCCTCCACCCCGCGCCGCACTTCCGTGGATACACTGTAGTCAATGCCCTGAATGCGCAGTTTCTCCTGCAACACCCCCAGCAGACCGCTCAGGGCCTCACTGTCCCGGCTTTTGAGCTCAATGCTCTGACGCACCTGCCAGCCATCCACCTTACCCTCACGGTAGACCGGGCTGGTGGTATAGGCCAAGGTCCGGCTATCCACCGTATCCTGTTTTTTGGCCTGCTCCATGGCCCAGCTGATGGCCTCGTTCACAGTGGTAGCTAGGGCAGCTGTATCTTGCCCGCTCTGTTCGGCGAACAGGGTTGCAGTCAGCTCATCGTTTTCCACCGCCCTTTCCGCACTAACAACAAACGAAACCCGATCGTATGGCAAGGTATCCTCCGCCTGCACGGCACCCGACAGCAGGGCCAGCATGCCCATGAGCAGCCACTGTCGACGCCAGCTGCCGCCTGCTTTCATCATTAATTCTGTCATTTTCATTGTATACTCCTGCCCTGATACGGGCCGGGCCAGCCTCAAAAGTTATCGGTGGAGGTGAACAAACCCACCCGCAGATCCTTGGCAGTGTATATTTCCCGGCCATCCACTTCCAGACTGCCATCGGCAATACCCATGACCAGCTTGCGGGTGATCACGCGCTTGAGACTGAGACGATAGGTCACAAGTTTCGCTTTGGGTAATACCTGACCAAAAAATCGCACTTCACCCACCCCCAGTGCCCGTCCGTGACCGGGGTTGCCCAGCCAGGCCAGATAGAACCCCACCATCTGCCACATGGCATCCAGCCCCAAACAGCCGGGCATGACCGGATCACCAAGGAAATGGCAGTCAAAAAACCACAAATCCGGCTTTACGTCCAGTTCCGCCAGAATCTCCCCCTTGCCATAAACGCCGCCTTCATCACTGATATGCACAATACGATCCATCATCAGCATGTCGGGCACCGGCAACTGAGCATTGCCGGGGCCGAACATTTCTCCGCGCCCGCACTGGAGCAACTCTTCTAGGGTAAAACTGGATGGTCGGGACATGATTGATGCAAAAACCTGAATGCTGTAAAAGAATCCGGATTGTAGCCGAAAACAGTCCGTACATCACATTAAACCAAATCCACAGCAGGCCTGCGCCAGAACAGGCCGAGAGTTATAACTGAACCTAGTGTACGAGGTAGTTGAAAAGAAGCGGCGTATCTGGTTGATTTGAGTAGCCACACATCAAACCACCGGAGGATACACCGCCATGGACAAAGATAACGTGATTTATCTGTCAGATCGAGAGTCCGGAACTGACCCGCTGACAGCATTGCTCAGGCAAGGGGCACAGCAGGCGATCGAAGCGGAATTACAGGCCTTGCTGTCCCAGTACGGTGGGCAGCAGACAGCGGAGGGTCGTAGCGCCGTGGTGCGCAATGGCTACCTGCCGGAACGTGCGATCCAGACCGGGATTGGGCCAGTGACAATCAAAGTCCCGAAAGTGCGTGTCAAGACCCGAGTGATCAAAG
>JAGRJD010000158.1 GCA_020442915.1 Thiothrix sp.
AGAAATGACACAGAATTCTGAACACTACCTTTGGAAGTCCCACTTCTCCCGGCTTTTGTGGCCGGGAGTGGATTGAAACTTTCCAGATCAGTCGGGACAAGGCAGGGAACATATTCTCCCGGCTTTTGTGGCCGGGAGTGGATTGAAACTGACGGGTATTATCTTATTGATGTTTATCGACAATTCTCCCGGCTTTTGTGGCCGGGAGTGGATTGAAACAAATAATCCCAGCCGGCGCATATTGCCAGCATGGTTCTCCCGGCTTTTGTGGCCGGGAGTGGATTGAAACTTGCTAATGCCGGGGGCGGGGACGCATTCCGCGCAGTTCTCCCGGCTTTTGTGGCCGGGAGTGGATTGAAACAACCAGAGGCTGGCTAAGCTCTTGATTTTGCAGGGGTTCTCCCGGCTTTTGTGGCCGGGAGTGGATTGAAACCCGGAGACGTCAACAAAGATGGACGCGTATCGGTTTCTCCCGGCTTTTGTGGCCGGGAGTGGATTGAAACCAGCATTGCTGCATTATTATACGGCTGCCCTGCTGTTCTCCCGGCTTTTGTGGCCGGGAGTGGATTGAAACGATACTAGACAGCATTTTGCATTTCCGTATAACCCTTCTCCCGGCTTTTGTGGCCGGGAGTGGATTGAAACTTCGGCTATTCCGAGGATGCAAAGCGTTTGTATGACGTTCTCCCGGCTTTTGTGGCCGGGAGTGGATTGAAACACAGTAATCGGCGGATTAATCGCAAGGGACAGACAGCGTTCTCCCGGCTTTTGTGGCCGGGAGTGGATTGAAACAGCAGGAAATCCAGCGATACCGGTGGCAGTGGCGGTGGCGTTGAATTCGGTTTCGGTGATATTATTGAAACAGCAGGAAATCCAGCGATACCGGTGGCAGGCTTGGTTCTCCCGGCTTTTGTGGCCGGGAGTGGATTGAAACCTGCTGTGCTGGGGGTGCAGCAGGATGCATTACGCGTTCTCCCGGCTTTTGTGGCCGGGAGTGGATTGAAACAATCGGTCGGGGATCCCGTCGGTAGCGATACACGTTCTCCCGGCTTTTGTGGCCGGGAGTGGATTAAACCGGCTATGCCCGGCTGGCAAATACTTCCAGATGACGGGACAGCGCCTGTTCAAAAGCGGCCAGATCACGGTTCAGTGCAGCGCGCATCACCGCTTCGTGCTCATCCACGATGTCGCTGCCCCGGAAGCCGTAGGTCTTGAGCTCCACCACCACATACTGGCGGAACTGGTCATACACCTGCTTGTGGTAGCGCTGGTGCAGCCCGGAGCCACAGGCGGCGATCAGTGCGGCATGAAACTCATAGTCACACTGATGCCACATCAGGAAATGGGCTGTCTCATCCTCGTGCATCTTGCCTTCCATGTAAGCCAGCTTGTGGTGTGCTGCGACCAGATTGCTTTCCCATTCCACCCCGCCATTGCCAAAAGAGTGGCGGGCACCGTCAGTTTCCAGCAGGATGCGCAGCCGGGTCAGGTCCCTGAGGCGGTCGGGTGTCAGGCTGGCAACCCGGAAACCCTTCTGGTCTTCCGCTTCCACCAGCCCCTCGGCACTGAGGCGCACCAGATTCTCACGCAGCACATTGACACTGCCCCCATAGGTTTCTTTCAGGGTTTCCATCCTGAGCTTGCTGCCGGGGGCATATCTGCCCATCAGGAGGTCGGTGCGCAGGGTCTCATACAGGCTCATGGGCCGCTTTCACTCCAGGGGATAACGGTGCAGGAATTCCGCTTCAACCTGACGGTCATCGGGTGCGATGCCGGTGAAGTGTTCAAAGGCATCCAGCCCCTGATATAGGAACAGCTTGAAGCCGGACAGGGTGGCGATGCCGCGTGCCCGGCAGGCCTGCAGGAACTCGGTGTTTTCCGGGGTGTAGACCGCATCAAAGGCCCACCGCTGGCTGGCAAAGCCTTCAGGCGGGAACGGACTGCCGGGGTACTGGAACATGCCGACCGGCGTGGCGTTGATGAGGCCATCCGCCTCCTGCATTTCCGTGATCAGGTCTGACCAGGCCAGCCGTACCTTGAGACCGGTTTTCTGCAGCTGCTCCAGCAGGGTCTGGGCCGTTTCCGGATTCTTGTCATACAGCACCAGCTCGGTGGCTCCAAGCCGGGTCAGGCCGTAGGCGATGGCCAGACCCACGCCCCCGGTGCCGAGCATCAGTACCCGACCGGCAGCAGCATCGGCCCCGAACTGGCTGCGATAGCCACGACAGAAACCGGAAAAGTCGGTATTGCCACCCTGCATGATCCCGTCATCAAACAGGACGGTATTGGCCGAGGTCAGCCCGTCCGGAAAGCCGGGCAGGGGGGTGATGCAGCGGAAGGCTTCACGCTTGTAGGGGTGGGTGACATTCACACCCCGGAAGCCTTCCTCCCGGCAGCGCTGCAGCTCTTCTGCAATGACAACCGGCCGGGTGCGGCCAGCCATGTCCATGGGCTGGTAACTGATGCCCAGACCATAAAGGGTACCCAGCAGCTCATGCAGGTTTTTGGCCCGGCTGCGACTGATGCCATTGCCCAGTAAACCCAGTTTGACTGACTGCGCCATGATTGACTCCATCTCCTTGCTTTGTGAAAACGTGTTGGTTCTGCTTGAAAAATGATTTTATTCAGCAGCAAGCCGGCTTTCAAGGATTCTTTCTGATTCAATGGATTTTTCAGAAAATATTTCATTTTCTGAAATGAGGGATATTTTATAACTTACTGAGGCAGTACAGGCAGGAAATACTGGCGCTCCAGGCGGATGGGCAGTGTCTGTCCCTGACGCGACAGGGTGAAGCCGGCGACATTGCGGTGGTGCAGGTGACGCCAGATGGCATGGGCTCCGCCTTGTTGCATGTCCACGCCATCCAGGGCCAGAATCCGGTCGCCGGGCTTGAAGCCGGCCTGGGCGGCGGGGCTTCCGGGGATCACGGTCTGAATGGTGTTGTCCAGTCCCAGCAGGAAACCGAAGCTGCCCGGCAGGCGGGTATCGGCACCGGCCATGCTGATCAGCAGCTGCTGGCCGGGAAAGTCCCAGGTGACGCTCTTGCCGATGAACAGGGCATTGCCGATGGTGCCGGCCAGATGGCCGAAGCCCTTGTTGCTGGCCGGGCTGTAAACCGGTATATGACGGATTTCCAGTCGCCCCATGCGCAGGGATGGCAGCAGGGACAGCCCGGTCAGCACGCTGCCGCCCAGATCCGCCACTTCAATAATGCGGTAATTACTCTGGGTGATGTTGCCGAACTGGCGGCCATGGTTGGGGAACATCACCAGCGTGGCGGCGTTACCGGTGTCGAGGATGAAATCCCCAAAGCGGCCCGGTGCGGTTTCCAGCCGTGCCACCGGCACCCCGCCTTCCAGACGGAACGGCAGCCAGGTATGGGGCAGGTTGTAGGCTGCCGGTCGTGCCTGCCGGGTCAGGGTCAGGGTGCGGGCCGGATAGTCGATGGTCACCGCCAGATGACGCATGGCCGGTACCCCCAGAATGCCTTCCACCGGCAGCCCCTGTGCCACCCCCAGATTGCTCATGTCTACGGCACTGGCACTTTGCCCCTCCAGCCTGAGATCGCCCAGTTGCAGGGGCGGCAGGCCGACATAGGGGGCTGAGCGCTGTCCGGCCACGGTCAGGAAGTTGCTGGATGCCTGTTGTGTCAGTTTCAGTGCCTCGACCAGTCGGGGTGAGACCACATTGTGGGACGAGCCGGTATCCACCAGCCACCAGCTGCTGCGGGTCTGTTCCGGTCCCGCCAGCTGCACATTCACCAATGGCAGTCCGCCCATGTCGCCGGTATAAAGCCACTGCAGGGGCAGGGCTACGGTTTGCTCGCGGTGTGGGAAGCGGGGCACATCCGGTTCCCGCTGCGGGGTGCAGCCTGCCAGCAGCAGGGCCATCAGTAAAATTACAATACGCATGGTTTGTTGTTGTCAATTGCCGTCCGGTTGAGGGGAGCAGGCTGCCCGGAAACCCGCATGCCGGAGTTTAGCCCAGCTGGCTGGCTGCAGGACAGAATAATTTTCCCTCTCATTGACTGCCTGTATTCGCAATAAAAAAAGATGAACCATTATGAGCCTGATAAATACTAAACTCATGCGTCTGATCAATAATCAGGCGCCCTCAGTTTGAGGCCGGTTACTTGCAAAGGCTGAATAAATGATCAAAGTACACGGTTATCTTGTCTCGGCCATGTTCGGCCTGATGCTGCTGCAGCCGGCTCAGGCCGGGCACCTGAGAGGGTTTATCGTGGAGGAAAATGGCGGTCCGGTCGGCAATGTACGCTGGACTGTCGTCGACGAAAAGGGCTTTTTGCCAGTCGGCAGCGGCAAGGGGCACCACATCAGTGTACAGCTGAAACCGGGGCACTACATTGTCAATGTGGATGGTGACACCCAAGCCAGCGAGCAGGTGCTGATTGAAAAGGGTGTCACCGTGATCAGGGTCAGAACCCGCAAATTCTACTGAATCCCCTAAG
>JAGRJD010000159.1 GCA_020442915.1 Thiothrix sp.
TGGGGCTGGCTGCCCTGCGGTATGGTTTACAGCATCCTGATCTGGAGCCTGTCCGCCGGCAGCAGCCTGGAAGGTGCCCTGCTGATGCTGGCTTTCGGCCTGGGGACACTGCCCAACCTGCTGCTGATGGGGCTGGTCAGCCAGCGCCTGCTGGGCTGGGTGCGCAAACCGCAGGTGCGTGGTGTGGCAGGGTTGCTGGTAGCCGCCATGGGGCTGATCATGCTGGCACAGGCCCTGTTTTTTTCATCGCCTGCCTGACTTTGGGGCCGATGCCTTATTGACAGCCTGACAACATGCCGCTACCATTTGCGCCCACTTGGCTACGTAGCTCAGTTGGTTAGAGCACAGCACTCATAATGCTGGGGTCGTAAGTTCGAATCTCACCGTAGCCACCATCTTTGCATTTCAGGGTATCTAATGATGCCCTGAAACCCGCACCAGAAAGCCACTTCCGGCAATCATTAGACGCCGACAGAGTTAAAAATACATGCTGGTAAATTTGCTGGTATGTTCCAGCAAGTACGGAAAGGCATACCAGCATGGCCACTGCATACCCTGAAAACAAGCTGACTGATTCCGCCGTAAAGTCTTCAAAGCCCAAAGAAAAGCTGTACCGCTTGCGTGATGGTGGCGCACTGTCGCTGGACGTAATGCCGAATGGGTCCAAAATCTGGCGCTATGCCTACCGCCTGCACGACAAGCAGAAAACCTTCACCCTTGGCCACTACCCGGACATGACGCTATCGCAGGCGCGGGAGTTGCGCAATGAAGCCCGCAAGCTGGTAAGTGCTGGTACGGACCCAGTGGAACAGCGCCGATACCAGCAGGTGCAAGTAGAACATACCAGCTTTGCAGCGGTGGCGGCTGACTGGCTGGAACACAACCGGGCCGGGTGGGCCGATGGTAATACCGTCCGCATCGAGGGCTATCTGAACCGGGACATTCTGCCCGCGCTGGGCCGGATGGATACGGCCAGCATTCAGGCGCGGGATATTATTCCCATCATCAAGCGCGTTCGTGACCGTGGTGCCGTGGATGCGGCCAAGAGGGTAAAGGGCTGGATACAGCATATTTTTGATTATGCGGTTGTTCATGGTTTTGCTGAGCGCAACCCGGCCAAGGACATTGACGTGAAGCTGATTCTGCCCAAGCGCGTCAAGGGACGGTTTGCAGCCGTCACCGAGCCGGGCAAGGTCGGGCAGCTGCTGCGAGACATTGACGGTTATCAGGGTGGGCTGGCTGTCCGTTCTGTTCTGGCATTGTCGCCACTGGTATTTCTGCGACCCGCTGAAATCCGACTGGCGGAATGGGCAGAGGTTGATAGGGATGCCGCCCTCTGGACGTTACCGGCACGACGGCGCAAATTACCGACCCACATCAAACAGGCCGACCGGCCAGAAGATGCCTTGCTGGTGCCACTATCCCGCCAGGCGCTGGCCGTCCTGCAGGAGCTGCACGAATACACCGGGCGCGGGCAGTACCTGTTTCCGTCCAATCGTGGCCAAGGGCGGCCATTGTCGAACAATGCGGTCAGGGTGGCATTGCGAACCATGGGCTACGAAAACGACGACATGACGGCGCACGGCTTCCGAGCGCTGGCCAGCACCCTGCTGAATGAGCTGGGCTATCGGTCGGAAGTCATCGAGGCGCAATTGGGCCACAAGGACAAAGACAAAATCCGGGCCGCTTACAACCGGGCCAAATACCTGCAGGAGCGCACCACCATGATGCAGGCATGGGCGGATTATCTGGACGGATTGCGTACCGGGGGCGAGGTGGTGCCGATTCGGCGCAAGGGTGCATAATCGGGAAGTGTATTTACAATGGCAATACGTGAGGGTATACAATGGACGTAATCCATGCTTCCAGCGGGATAACCTTTGTGTGGGATGCCGATAAGGCAGCAATCAACCGCAACAAGCACGGCGGGATAACCTTTGAACAGGCAGCACAAGCATTCTTTGACCCGTTTATGAAGCTGGTTGATGCCAGTCGGAACGACGAGGCAAGAGACGCAATCATCGGGATGGATGCCCATTGGCGCTTGCTGTTCGTAGTGCATATTCAGATGGAAGACGACCGGATCAGAATCATTTCCGCCAGAAAGGCAACACGGCAGGAGCAGCAATATTATGAAGATTGAACAACTGAAAAAGCGACTCACCAAAGATCGGCCCATGACAACCATCACGCTGAGGATGCCAGTTGATGTCGTGGAAGACCTGAAACGCATTGCACCCATGATGGGCTTTACCGGGTATCAGGCACTGCTGAAAGCCTATGTTGGGCAGGGGCTGAGACATGACCTTGACCGGCTGGACAATGACGCAGTAACCGCGCTGGTGACGAGCCTGAAACGGCATGGTGTCTCTGAGGCTGTGATAGCTGAAGCGCTGAACGAGTCGGCACATGGGTAAGCGGGCATAATGTTCTGTCATCAGGGATAGGCCGACGGGCCGAAAAGCCGGATACCTTCACACCGGCTTTCCCTGGTGTTTTTTATGGTGAGGGATGCACGGTGAAGGGTGCGTGATGACAAAGAAGGACCGTTACCGGATCGAGGAGGCGGCGGCACGTCTGAATGAGCTGCTGGGGGAAAACTTTGGTGTTGTTGGGGTTGCGCGTCTGGTCGATGATGGAAGGCTTAAGCCAGTGATAAACACGCTCAAACTGTGCGGCCATAATCTGGCTACGATGGAGTATTTCATGGTCGATGGCCGGGAGCATCGAATAGCCAACGGTTCGCTGAAAGTGTATGGGCTGATTTTTGATGAGGCGGGGATTCAGGAATATGTGAGATGGCGCTATGGGGTTGCAGACGGTGGAGAGGATGGGCGGGAAGGTAATGATGAGGGGTCAGAGCATTTCCTTATACACAAGTCACCAA
>JAGRJD010000037.1 GCA_020442915.1 Thiothrix sp.
TTTATGATCACATGGATCTAAACACGTACCCATCATCGATTCGCTCAGGAAGATGAAATGTCAACAGAACCTAATGCATGGCTTCCACCAATGCCTCGTCAGGCTTCATACCCCAGCACCGGCCCCAGCCAGCGTTCCATTTCCTCCACACGCATCCCTTTGCGCCGGGCGTAATCTTCCACCTGGTCCCGTGCAATCCGCCCGATGCCGAAGTAGCGTGAGTCCGGGTGGCTGAAATACCAGCCGGAGACAGATGCCGCCGGGTACATCGCGAACGATTCGGTAATCTGCATGCCGATGTGGTTTTCCACCTCCAGCAGTTTCCACAGCGTGCCTTTTTCGGTATGGTCGGGGCAGGCCGGGTAGCCGGGGGCGGGGCGGATGCCTTGGTATTTCTCGGCGATCAGCGCGTTGTTGTCCAGCGTTTCATCGGCGGCATAGCCCCAGAATTCCTTGCGCACCCGTTCGTGGATGCGTTCTGCCAGTGCTTCGGTCAGCCGGTCGCACAGCGCTTCCAGCAGGATGGCGCTGAAATCGTCGTGCTGGGCGCGGAAGGCTTGCAGGCGCGGTTCGATACCAAACCCGGCACTGACTGCAAACGCCCCCATCCAGTCCAGTTTGCCGGAAGCTTTCGGCGCGACGAAATCACCCAGTGAGTAATTCGGTTGCTGCCCGTTCCGCTCCATCTGCATGCGCAGGTTGTGCAGCGTGACATGCGGCTGGGTACGGGCTTCGTCGGTATACAGCACGATGTCGTCACCTTCGGCATTGGCCGGGAAGAAACCGGCCAGCGCCCTTGCCTGTACCCATTTTTCCGCAACCATCTGCTGGAGCATGGCCTGTGCATCGGCATACAGTCTGGTCGCCTCCACACCCACCACCTCATCGTCAAGGATCGCCGGGAACTTGCCCGCCAGCTCCCAGCTACGGAAGAATGGCGTCCAGTCGATGCGCTCCACCAGTTCCGCCAGCGGGTAATCGTCGAATTTGAGGATGCAGCCATCGCCAGCGTGCAGCAGTTCCGCATTGGCCGGAATGACGTTTGGCATGCCTGATGGCTGCCTGGCTGTTTTTTGTTCGGCAAGTTTCGCCTGTAACTCGTGTGCAAGGCAGCAATACTGCTTTTTACTTTCAGCCGCCGGTGTTTCGGCCTGCTGCAATAAAACCGGCTTCGGCGGCGTATAGGCCGTCCAGTCGGTCTTGACCCCGTTCGCCCGCGCATCCGCAATGCTCACCAGCTTGCGCACGGTCTGGTTGGCCGCACGCTTGACCCGTACCTGTTCGTATTCGGCGCGAATGCTGGCCACATAACCTGGCTTCTGCTCCTTCGACAGCAGCGCACTGGCTACCCCGACAGCGCGTGACGCATCCTGCACATACACCACGCTGTCATTCCGGTACTGCGGTTCGATTTTGACGGCGGTATGGATTTTGGACGTGGTGGCGCCGCCGATCAGCAGCGGCACATGGAAATCCTGACGCTGCATTTCCTTGGCCACATGCACCATTTCATCCAGCGAGGGCGTGATCAGGCCGGACAATCCGATAATGTCGACTTTTTCTTCCCTGGCGACCTGCAAAATCGTTTCCGCCGCAACCATCACGCCGAGATCAATCACTTCGTAGCTGTTGCATTGCAGCACCACGCCGACGATATTTTTGCCGATGTCGTGCACGTCGCCTTTCACGGTTGCCATCAGGATTTTGCCGTTGGCTTCCAGTACGCAACCTTCTTTTTCGGCCTGCATGAACGGGTCGAGGTAAGCCACCGCCTTTTTCATCACGCGCGCGGATTTGACCACCTGCGGCAGGAACATCTTGCCGGCGCCGAACAGGTCGCCGACCACGTTCATGCCGTCCATCAGCGGGCCTTCGATTACCAGCAGCGGGCGGCCCAGTTTTACACGGGCTTCTTCGGTGTCTTCGTCGACGAAAGCATCGATGCCCTTGACCAGCGCATGTTCGAGGCGCTTTTCCACCGGCCAGCCACGCCATTCGAGGTCTTCCTTTTTGGTTTCCGCCACACCGTCGCCCTGGTATTGCGGCGCAATTTCCAGCAGGCGTTCGGTTGCGCTCGCGTCCCGGTTCTGGATCACGTCTTCGACCGCGTTGCGCAGTTCTGTCGGCAAGTCGTCGTAAATCGCCATCTGTCCGGCGTTGACAATGCCCATGTTCATGCCCGCCTGGATCGCGTGGTAGAGGAATACGCTGTGAATGGCTTCGCGCACCGGGTTGTTGCCCCGGAACGAGAACGAGACGTTGGAAACGCCGCCGGAAATGCTGGCGTGCGGCAGGTTCTGCCGGATCCAGCGGGCTGCCCCGATGAAATCGACCGCGTAGTTGTTATGCTCTTCAATGCCGGTGGCGATGGCGAAAATATTGGGATCGAAAATGATGTCTTCCGGCGGGAAACCGACCTGTTCGGTCAAAATCTTGTAAGCACGGGAACAGATTTCAATTTTGCGTGCCTGCGTGTCCGCCTGCCCCTGTTCATCGAAAGCCATCACGATCACCGCCGCCCCGTAACGGCGCACCAGTCTGGCCTGCTGGATGAATTTTTCCTCGCCTTCCTTCATCGAAATCGAGTTGACGATGCCCTTGCCCTGAATGCATTTCAGCCCCGCCTCAATGACTTCCCACCTGGAAGAGTCGACCATCACCGGTACACGCGCGATGTCGGGTTCGGAGGCGACCAGATTGAGGAAGCGGGTTATTTCCTTTTCGGCGTCAAGCAGGCCTTCATCCATGTTCACGTCGATCACCTGGGCGCCGTTTTCGACCTGATCCAGCGCCACTTCCAGTGCTTCGGTGTAACTGCCTTCCTTGATCAGGCGTTTGAATCTGGCGGAACCGGTAACGTTGGTGCGCTCGCCGACGTTGACGAACAGGCTGTCCGCCCTGATGTTGAACGGCTCCAGCCCGGACAGGCGCATGGCGTGCGGCAGGTCAGGGATTTTACGCGGTGGTATGCCATCCACCGCTTCGGCGATCGCTGCAATGTGTGGCGGGGTCGTGCCACAGCAACCGCCGACGATGTTCAGGAAGCCGCTTTGCGCCCATTCGCGGATGTGCCCGGCGACTTCCTCCGGCCCCATGTCGTATTCGCCCATTTCGTTCGGCAGGCCGGCATTCGGGTGCGCGGAGACAAACGTGGCGCTGACCCGCGACATTTCCTCGACATACTGGCGCAACAGGTCAGGCCCGAGCGCGCAGTTGAGGCCGAAAGACAGCGCCCCGGCGTGTGAGAGCGCGTTGTAGAAGGCTTCAGTGGTCTGGCCGGAGAGGGTGCGCCCGGACTGGTCGGTGATGGTGCCGGAAATCTGGATCGGCAGCTCCACGCCATCTTCCTCAAACACCTGCTTGACCGCGAATACGGAGGCCTTGGCGTTGAGCGTGTCGAAAATGGTTTCGATCAGCAGAGTGTCCGCCCCACCTGCAATCAGGCCGCGCACAGCCTCCATGTAGGCGGTCACCAGTTCATCGAACGTGACGTTGCGGAAACCGGGGTCGTTCACATCCGGGGAGATGGAGCAGGTGCGGCTGGTCGGACCGAGCACGCCCGCGACGAAACGCGGCTTGTCCGGCGTGTTGTAGTCGTCGGCCACGGAACGCGCCAGTTGCGCCGCCGCCAGGTTGATTTCATACGCGAACGCCTGCATCGCGTAATCCGCCATGGAGAGCGTGGTGGCGTTGAAGGTGTTGGTTTCGATGATGTCCGCGCCCGCCGCCAGATACTGGCCGTGGATTTCACGGATGATCTGCGGCTGGGTCAGCACCAGCAGGTCGTTGTTACCCTTGACGTCGGTGTGCCAGTCGGCAAAGCGTTCGCCACGGTAATCGGCTTCTTCCAGTTTGTAGCGCTGGATCATGGTGCCCATGGCGCCGTCAAGGATCAGGATGCGCCGGGTGAGGGCTTGTTTCAACAATGCGGTGCGGGACATGGCGACCTTCTTCAGAAAGATTCCGGAAAAATGCCGTCATTGTCCGCAGGCGTGTGTGTTAAATCCATTTCATGTTTTTCAAGCTTTTAATGAAATAAATACAATGCCTGCCGCAGTCAATGCCTGTCTGCCGGCAGAATTTGTCAGTGTACCGCTACCAGATTGTGATAGGATTCTGCCACACTGGGCTAAAAGGGCAGTATCCGGAGGACTCCGGAGTATTTATGCCGGAATCCGCATCAACAACCTGAATGACCCGGCAATACATGCCGGTTTGTCTGGAAATTTCATCGGAATCATGACAGAGCAGCTGGTGGCGTGCGAGGAATGTGGACGGCTTCATCATTATCGTCCGCTGACAGACGGGCAGACTGCCACCTGCCGGCGGTGTGGTGCCGTTTTGTACCGGCAGCGTGCCCACATGCTGGAGATGATGCTGGCGCTGACCCTGACCGGCCTGACCCTGTACCTGCTGACCAATGCCTTCCCGCTGCTGGGTTTGCGGGCGCAGGGCATGCAGCAGGAGCTGACCCTGTGGGTGGCCTGCGTGGCTTTCTGGAAACAGGAGTATTATCTGCTGACCCTGCTGATGGCGATGAACCTGTTGATCATGCCGTTGCTGGAACTGTGTTCCATGCTCTGGATCACCCTGACCATCCATTTCTGCTGGCCGCCGGCCCTGGCCCTGACCCTGTACCGCTGGATCAGGGTTCTGAAGCCCTGGGCCATGCTGGAGGTTTTCATGCTCGGGGTGCTGGTGGCCGTGGTCAAGCTCGGGGATCTGGCCTTTTTGATCGTGGGGCCGGCGTTCTGGTCTTTCAGCTTCCTGATCGTGGTCATGGCTGCAGCCGCCTCCGTGCCGGACCCCCATACGGTCTGGAGCCGGCTGGAGGCGTGCCGTCGCCATGCCTGATCCCGGCATTTCAGCGGCAGACATCCTGGTCTGTCGGGTATGTGGTGCATTAAGCCGCCGGCCCCTGCACCTTGAACCGCATGATCATCTTTACTGCCAGCGCTGTGGCGGGCGTATCCGCATCGGACGCGGCAACAGCATTGAAGTGACCTGGGCCCTGCTGATTGCCGCTGCCATCCTGTATGTACCGGCCAATCTGCTGCCGGTCATGAGTGTGTACATGCTGGGTTCAGGGCAGCCTGACACCATTATCAGCGGTGCCTGGCATCTGGTGGCGGCGGGCCAGTGGCCGCTGGCACTGCTGATTTTCGTGGCCAGCATTGTGGTACCGCTGTTAAAGCTGCTGGCCCTGATCTTCCTGCTGCTCGGGATGCAGCATGGTTCCAGCCGCCATCCGCGTGAACGCATGAAGCTTTACAAAATGACGGAATACATCGGGCGCTGGTCCATGGTGGACGTGTTCGTGGTTGCGATCCTGATTGCACTGGTGCAGTTCGGCAACCTGGCCCGGATCGAGGCCAATACCGGCACCTTCTGCTTTGCCTCCGTGGTGGTGCTGACCATGCTGGCAGCGCATACCCTGGATGAGCACCTGATCTGGGATACGGCCTACCGGCAAAGGCGGGACAGAAAAAAGCATGGATGACATGGAAACGCAACTGGAAAATGAGCTGCCGGGCGGTGAGCTGCCGGAAGTGGTGGTCCGGCAGCAGCGCAGGCCTTCACCGGTATGGCTGATCCCGCTGGCAGCGGTCCTGTTCGGGGCCTGGCTGCTGGTGCAGTTCTGGCTCACCCAGGGCGAGACCATCACAGTGCCGTTTCCGGAGGCCGAGGGCATCCAGCCGGGCGTGACCGAGGTGCGTTACAAGGCGGTTTCGGTCGGCAAGGTCCGCAAGGTGACGCTGGATGAAAACCTTAATCCGCTGGTGACGCTGGTGCTGAGCAAGGAAATCAGTCAGTCGCTGGATTGCAGCGGCCAGTTCTGGGTGGTGCGTCCCAGGGTGCGCGGCACGGAAATTTCCGGTCTGGGCACCCTGTTTTCCGGCACCTACATCGGCATGACCCCCAAGCAGGTCAGCAACAGTCCGGCTGCAGAAACCACCAATTCGCTGTGTTATCAGGTGCTGGAGGATCCGCCGCGCATCAAGCCGGCCCGCCCCGGACGGGAGTTCATCCTCGAGACCGATTCCATGGGGTCGCTGGATGTCGGCTCACCCATTTTCTACAAGCAGCTGGAAGTGGGTGAGGTGATTGATTACCGGCTGGTGGAGGATACCGGGCGCATTGAGCTGACGGTGTTCATCAATGAGCCGTTCTACCGTTTCATCACTGCCAATACCCGGTTCTGGAATGCCAGCGGTTTTGACCTGCGGGTGGATACCAGCGGGGCGGAATTTCACATGGAGTCCCTGTCTACCCTGATCGCCGGCGGCATTGCATTTGAAACCCCGCCGGATGAAAACACCGACCATGCCATCAGCGCTGATGGCACGCATTTCGTGCTCTACCGCAATTATGCTGGTAGCCGGGAGCGCCATTACGCCAATCGCCTGTATTACACCCTGTATTTCGACGGCAGCCTGCGCGGGCTGAGTGAGGGGGCAACCGTGGAGTATCAGGGCATCCGGGTCGGGCAGGTGGAGAAAATTAAGCTGTACTATGACCAGGACAGCAATGACCTGCGCACGCCGGTGCTGATTTCCATTGAGCCGGAACGTTTTGCCGATGACATTGACCTTGAGCGGGCTCCGACACTGATCCGGGAGATGGTGGAGAAGGGGCTGCGGGCGCAGTTGCGCAGCGGCAGCATACTCACCGACCTGCTGTATGTGGCGCTGGTGTTTGACCCGAACGCAGAAAAGGGCAGCATTAGCAGCGGGCAGTTCTATGATATTTTCCCGGTCGACAACCAGCCGACCGAGAATGTCGCCATGGCCATGAGTGCCTTGAGCCTGGAATTGCAGGAGACGGTGAAAAAAGTGAACCGTTTTCTGGAACAGGGCAAGCTGGACGAGACGGTGGGGAACGTGAACGGGGTGCTGGAGGAAACCCGCAGCACCATGAGCAAGGCCGGTGCCGCCCTGACCGATGCCCAGCGGCTGATCCGGCAGCTGGACCAGAAAACCGTGCCCGGCCTCAGCAGTGATATCAGCCGGGTGGCGGAACGGCTGGATACCCAGACCCTGCCGATGCTGACCCGGGATGTGAGCCGGGTGGCGGAACGGCTGGACACCCAGACCCTGCCGCAGCTGAGCCGCAACCTGAATGTGCTCACCGAGCGCCTGGACAAGCAGACCTTGCCGATGCTGACCCGGGATGTGAGCCGGGTGGCGGAACGGCTGGACACCCAGACCCTGCCGCAGCTGAGCCGCAACCTGAATGTGCTCACCGAGCGCCTGGACAGGGAAACCCTGCCACAGCTTGCTGATAACATGACCCGTATTACCGGGACCGTGAACAATGCCCTGCAGCGCACCACGGTATCTGCAGAAAAAGTGACAGGTGCTGTGGGGCGCATCTCGGGTGATTTTGCCAAAACCACGGAAGCGCTTAACAAGACCCTGGTGCGGCTGCAGAATACCATGGGGCATCTGGACCGGCTGCTGGCGCGCAATTCACCAACCCAGTATCAGCTGGACCAGATGATGCAGGAAGTGACCCTGATGTCGCGTTCCCTGCGCACCCTGGCCGAAACCCTGCAGAAGCAGCCGGAATCGGTGCTGCGCGGCAAGCGGGAGCAATAAAGGACAAGGCATGAAGGTAACAGGCAACAGGCGGCCAGCAGGCATGGCGGGTGAAGGCAAAACCGGAGGGCGGGCCCGGAGGCGGTGGCAGGGGCCGGTGCAGCTCGGGATGCTGGGCGGAATACTGCTGTTGCTGGCAGCCTGTTCCGGCAGCGCCAGAACCACGTATTACACCCTGGCCGGCAGTACCGGCAGTCCACGGGAGCGCCCTGCGCTGTCAGCCCGGATTCCGAGCCTCGGGGTCGGGCCGGTGTACCTGCCGGCACTGCTGGACCGCAAGGGCATGGTGCTGCGGCATGACGATTACAGCGTGGCGGTTTCCGGAACCCATGAATGGGGCGGCGAGCTGGAAGATGAGTTTGCGGGGGCGCTGGCGGACCAGCTGCAGGCACGTCTGCCCCGGACGCGGCTGGAAACCATACCCTGGGAACTGGAGCAGACACCCCGTTACCAGCTCACGGTCAAGGTCAGCCGGTTTGACGGTATTCCGGGGCGGTCCGCCACTCTGCGGGGCAACTGGCAGTACCAGCAGGGCGTGGATGGCAAACTGCTGAAAAGCAGCCGTTTTGACCTGACTTACCCCGCCACCGGTACCGGTGTCGAAGCGCTGGTACATGCCCAGGCTGCACTGGTGGGTGATCTGGCCGACCAGATGCTGGATGCGCTGGAATAACCGTGAATAGGGCCGGACACCCATGGACCCGGGCTGGCCTTGGCTGCTTCGGGTTGCGATAATGGCAGTCTGCCACATGAATAAGGAGTACACATGCATTCACGTAAGATCGGGGACCTGGAGGTTTCGGCGGTGGGCCTGGGCTGCATGAGCATGTCCATGGGATACGGGCCGGCGGATGATGCCAGCTCGGAGCGTCTGCTGCCGGCGGCACTGGATGCCGGCTACCGCTTTCTGGATACGGCCACCATGTATGGCGGGGGGCATAATGAAAGCCTGATCGGCAGGGTGCTGAAGGCACGGCGGCAGGACTTCGTGCTGGCCAGCAAGTGCGGACTGAGCAAGGATACTGAAGGCAGGCCGGTGATCGACGGGCGTCCGGAAAACCTGCGCCGCCAGTGTGAGGCCAGTCTGGAGCGGCTGCAGACCGAGGTGATTGATCTTTACTACCTGCACCGGCTGGATGGCAAGGTGCCGGTGGAGGAGAGTGTCGGGGCACTGGGTGAGCTGGTGCGGGAAGGCAAGATCCGCCACGTCGGCCTGTCGGAAATATCAAGCCGGACCCTGCGCCGGGCCCATGCGGAATACCCGGTGGCCGCGGTACAGTCGGAGTACTCGCTCTGGAGCCGCACGCCGGAGTTCGGCATGCTGGATACCTGTGCCGAGCTGGGGGTTGCCTTTGTGCCGTTTTCACCCCTGGGGCGTCAGTTCCTGACCGGCAAGGCTCAGGATATCACCCATCTGGAAGCCGGTGATATCCGTGCCGGCAATGCCCGTCCACGTTTCGAGCCGGAGAACTTCGCCCATAATGTGCAGTTGCTGGCACCTTACGGGCGTATTGCCGAGCGGGTCGGCTGCAGCATGGCCCAGCTGGCGCTGGCCTGGCTGCTGGCGCAGCAGGACAGTCGGGGCCGGCAGACCCTGGTTCCGATTCCGGGCACCAAGCATCTGGCGTTCATGCAGGAAAATGCCGGGGCTGGGGATATTGTCCTGGATGCGCAGACGCTGCAGGAGCTGGATGCGCTGATCAACGAGCAGACCGTGCAGGGTACCCGTTATTATGAGGCACTGCTGCAGGCCACGGATGCGGAGCGGGATCGTCCGGCAGCCTGAAGCGCCGGTCTGGTGCATACCGGCCTGATTCCGTTTGATCCCGGCAAGTTTGATCTAAATCAGCCGGCAGCGGTGTTGTTTTGTCTATACTTGTCATAAAACTGCAACAGTTCAGCACTTCAGAAGGAGGTTTGCAATATGAACAAGACCGGTAAGGCCAAAAAGGCGGCCAGGGTCGTGGGAATGGAAAAGCACCAGCAGGCCGCTGCCAGTGATGCCAGTCAGGAGGAGGCCATTGAGGCATTCTCCGTGCTCAAGGCGGTAGCGGCGGCAACCGATGCCCAGGAATCGGCGGCAGAAAGCATTCTGGAGGCCCAGCAGGTATCGTCGGTCGATACCGCAGCCGTGGTGAAGACCCTGGATTCAATCCTGTCCGGTGCGGCACCGGATGATGCCAGAGCCCTGAAACAGGCATTGGCCCGCTGGCAGCGTGGGGAAACCGGCGGGCGCGCCACCCATCCGGATGACGAGCTGGTGGATGACTGGCGGTCTGCGGTTTATCCCTACAAGAACCGCATGACGCGCAAGAATTACGAGAAGCAGAAGTTTCACCTGCAGGTGGAACTTTTGAAACTGCAGGCCTGGGTGCGTGAGACCGGCGCACGGGTGGTGATCCTGTTTGAGGGGCGGGATGCCGCCGGGAAGGGGGGAACCATCAAGCGTTTCATGGAACACATCAATCCACGGGGCGCACGCGTGGTGGCACTGGAAAAGCCGACCGAAACCGAACGCGGCCAATGGTATTTTCAACGTTATATCCGTCATCTGCCGACGGCGGGTGAAATTGTGCTGTTTGACCGCTCCTGGTACAACCGTGCCGGGGTCGAACGCGTGATGGGCTTCTGTTCCGATCGTGAGTATGACGAATTCATGCGTGAAACCCCGGAATTCGAACGCCATCTGGCCCGCAGCGGCATCCACCTGTTCAAGCTCTGGTTCTCGGTCAGCCGTACCGAGCAGCGCCGCCGGTTCGAGGAGCGCAAGCTGCACCCCCTCAAACAGTGGAAGCTGAGTCCGATCGACCTGGCCTCGCTGGACAAGTGGGAGGAATATACCGCTGCCAAGGAGGCGATGTTCTTCCATACCGATACAGCCGAAGCGCCGTGGATCATCGTTAAGTCCGACTGCAAGAAGCGGGCACGCCTGAATGCCATGCGCCATGTGCTGCATCACCTGCCCTACAAGGGCAAGGACCTCAAGAATCTGCAGGCGGTCGACCCACTGATTGTCGGGCGGGCCAACCTGTTTATTGACGGGCTGGGGGATGATGCCTGACCGTAAACAGGCGGTTTGCAGCACGGCCTTTCTGGGCTCCCTTCCTCCTTCTTTGTGGGGGAAGGGCCGGGGATAAGGCCTGCACCTGACTCCCGGTTCTGGTTCTGCTCCGGTACCAATCCGTTGTCAGGCGGGGTTTTCGTGCTAAAGTGCCGGGCTTTCCGCAGCTGGCCATCTCCATGTTTTTTGTCATTCTCAACATTGTTGCACCGGTTTTTCTGGTCATTGTGGCAGGTTTTGCAGCCGTGCGTTCGGGGCTGTTCGCCGATGCCATGATCGACGGGGTGATGCGCTTTGCAGTCCTGTTTGCCGTGCCCTGTCTGCTGTTCCGGGCCGTGAGCACCCTGAAGCTCGGGGATGCCTTTGACTGGCGGCTGGTGCTGGCATTCTACAGCGGGGCGCTGATCAGTTTCACCCTGGCCAGTACCGTGGCACGCCGGTGGTTCGGGCGCAAGCCGGGGGAAGCTGTGGCGGTCGGATTTGTCGCCCTGTTCTCCAACCTGCTGCTGCTGGGGCTGCCGATTTCGGAGCGAGCCTGGGGCCGGGATGAGTTGGCCCCGGTCTATGCCATTGTGTCCCTGCATGCGCCGTTCTGTTATCTGGTCGGCATCAGCGTGATGGAATGGCTGCGTTCGGACGGGCGCTCGGGGTGGGAAACCGCCAGAATCATCGGTAGTGCCATGTTCCGCAACAGCCTGATGATCGGCATCGGACTCGGGTTTCTGGTCAATTTCAGCGGACTGGTCCTGCCGGAAGCACTGGGGGCCGCGATTGACCTCCTGGCGCGGGCGGCCCTGCCGGCGGCCCTGTTTGCCCTGGGCGGGGTGCTGGCACGTTACCGCCTCAAGCAGACCCTGGGCGAGGTGTCCATGGTGACGCTGATGTCGCTGTTTGTGCATCCGCTGCTGGTTTACCTGATCTGCCTGCTGCTCGGGGTCGAACAGCAGCAGTTGCGCAAGGTGGTACTGATGGCGGCGATGGCACCGGGTCTGAACAGTTATCTGTTTGCCGTACTGTATCAGCGTGGCCAGGAAACGGCTGCCAGTACCGTGTTGCTGGCAACCGTACTGTCGGTGGGAACAGTAAGCCTGTGGCTGTGGTGGTTGATGCCGGTGTGATGGTGGTCAGAAATAGTCTTCAGGGCCGGCCCCCTTGTTCTTTAGCGCGCTTGCCATCGCTTCCCCGGCACAGCTTTCCACGAAGGCGGCGGCCTTTCTGGCCTCTTCATTCCTGCCTTCGTTGGCCATGGCGATGGCCTGATCCAGTATCTTGCCATTGTCCATGTTGGCCCCTTCCCACAGTCCCTCGGAAGGCTGGGCCCAGAACCATTCCAGCCCGGCTTCAGCCGCCTGCCCGTTGGCCTCCTGGGCTGATTCGATGGCGGACCTGACGCTGGCCTCGACATCGTCCTTGAGCACGGGTTTGTCTTTGTCACCTGCGGCCTGAACCAGCGCCGTGCCGGACAGCAGCACGCCTGCACATAACCCTGCACACAATGCTGAAAATTTCATGGGTTTCCTCTCCTGATTGAAAAATAACAACTCTGGCCGTGTGCTGCAGCAGCACGTGTTGCCATACGGCTTTGATTCACCGGATTCAGTGATAGCAGTTTACCGTCAGCAGGTCAAACCCTATAATCGGGTGCCTCTTGAACAGACCCGGATTTGATATCATGCGCATACTTCAGGAAGCACTCACTTTTGATGATGTCCTGCTGGTCCCCGCCCACTCCACCGTTCTGCCTGCTGAAACCGACCTGCGCACCCGCCTCACCCGCGCCATCAGCCTCAATGTGCCACTGGCATCGGCGGCCATGGATACCGTCACTGAGGCACGGCTTGCCATTGCCATGGCCCAGGAGGGCGGGATCGGCATCATTCACAAGAACATGTCGATCGGGCGTCAGGCCGAGGAAGTCCGCATTGTCAAGAAGCATGAAAGCGGTATCATCAAGAACCCGATCAGTGTGGCTCCCGAGACCACCATCGCCGAGGTGCTGGCGCTGACCCGTGCCAACCGCATTTCCGGCGTGCCGGTGGTACAGGGTGAGGACCTGGTCGGGATTGTGACCGGACGTGATCTGCGCTTTGAAACCCGCTTTGACCAGCCCGTCAGCACCATCATGACCCCCAGGGAACGGCTGGTCACGGTCCAGGAGGGGGCGAGCAAGATGGAGATCCAGCAGTTGCTGCACAGGTACCGGATTGAAAAGGTGCTGGTGGTGAATGACGATTTCCAGCTTCGGGGCCTGATCACAGTCAAGGACATCCAGAAATCCACCGATCATCCCAATGCCTGCAAGGATGAGCAGGAGCGCCTGCGTGTAGGGGCCGCTGTCGGGGTCGGGGCCGGTACGGAAGAGCGTGTGACGGCACTGGCGGAAGCCGGTGTGGACGTGATCGTGGTCGATACCGCCCATGGCCATTCCCAGGGGGTGCTGGAGCGGGTGCGCTGGGTCAAGGCGCATTTCCCGCATATCCAGGTCATCGGCGGCAATATCGCCACGGCAGAGGCCGCACTGGCACTGGTGGAACACGGTGCGGATGCAGTCAAGGTCGGTATCGGCCCGGGCTCGATCTGTACGACCCGGATCGTGGCCGGAGTCGGCGTGCCACAGGTCACTGCTGTCATGAATGTGGTGAAAGCACTGGAAGGCACGGGCGTACCGGTGATTGCGGATGGCGGTATCCGCTTTTCCGGTGATGTGGCCAAAGCGCTGGCCGCCGGGGCCAGTCTGGTGATGCTCGGCAGCCTGCTGGCCGGAACCGAGGAGGCACCGGGCGAGGTCGAGCTGTATCAGGGCCGCTCCTACAAATCCTATCGCGGCATGGGTTCACTCGGGGCCATGGCCAAAGGCTCCAGTGACCGCTATTTCCAGGAGGTCGGCAATGCCGTGGACAAACTGGTGCCCGAGGGGATTGAGGGCCGGGTACCGTTCAAGGGGCCGCTGGCCCCCGTGATCCATCAGCTGATGGGCGGGGTGCGGGCCAGCATGGGCTACGTGGGCTGCCGCAATCTGGAGGAAATGCGTACCAAGGCCTGTTTCGTACGCATTACCGGTGCGGGCATGAAGGAGTCCCATGTGCATGATGTGATGATCACCAAGGAAGCCCCGAATTACCGGGTTTAAGGTTGTTTTTTTGAGGTTTTTATGCGTCAGGACATTCATTCCGACCGGATCCTGATTCTGGATTTCGGTGCCCAGTACACCCAGCTGATTGCCCGCCGGGTACGCGAACTCGGGGTTTACTGCGAAATCCGGCCCTGGGATATGAGCGCGGCTGAAGTGGCCGGCTTTGGAGCCAGCGGCATCATCCTGTCCGGGGGACCGGAGTCGGTCACGGCAGGGGCCGACTCACCCGTGGCACCACACAATGTCTTCACCCTCGGGGTGCCGGTACTCGGCATCTGCTATGGCATGCAGACCATGGCCGCGCAGCTGGGTGGCCGGGTGGAAGCCAGCAGCCAGCGCGAGTTCGGTTATGCACAGGTACGGGCACGCGGGCATACCCGCCTGCTGACCGACATTCAGGATCATGTCACGCCCGAAGGTTTCGGTCTGCTGGATGTATGGATGTCGCACGGCGACAAGGTCACGGCCCTGCCGGCGGGCTTCAGCCTTATGTGCAGCTCCGACAATGCCCCGATTGCCGGGATGGCGGATGAGGCCCGTGCCTTCTATGCCGTGCAGTTCCATCCGGAAGTCACCCACACCCGGCAGGGCAGGCGCATACTGGAGCGCTTTGTGCATGGCATCTGTGGTTGTGGCAATCTCTGGACCACGGCCAACATCATCGATGACAGCATTGCACGGGTGCGGACCCAGGTGGGGCAGGACGAGGTGATTCTGGGCCTGTCCGGCGGAGTGGATTCCTCGGTGGTGGCGGCCCTGCTGCACAGGGCCATCGGCGACCAGCTGACCTGCGTGTTTGTGGATACCGGCCTGCTGCGGCATCAGGAAGGGGATCAGGTCATGGCCACCTTTGCCGAGCACATGGGGGTGCGTGTCATCCGGGTGAATGCCGAACAGCGCTTTCTGGCCGCACTTCAGGGTGAAACCGATCCGGAGGCGAAGCGCAAGATCATCGGACGCCTGTTCGTGGAAATTTTTGATGAGGAGGCCGGCAGGCTGGGTCAGGCACGCTGGCTGGCCCAGGGCACCATCTACCCGGATGTGATCGAGTCTGCTGGCAGCAAAACCGGCAAGGCGCATGTGATCAAGTCGCATCACAATGTTGGCGGTCTGCCCAGTGACATGAAGCTCCGGCTGGTGGAGCCGCTGCGTGAACTGTTCAAGGATGAAGTGCGGGTGATGGGGGTGGAGCTGGGACTGCCGCCGGAGATGGTTTACCGGCATCCCTTCCCCGGCCCCGGCCTTGGGGTGCGCATTCTGGGTGAGGTGAAAAAAGAGTATGCGGACCTGCTGCGGCTGGCGGATCATATCTATATCGAGGAGCTGCGGCGTCATGGCCTGTATGACAAGACCTCACAGGCATTCGCCGTGTTTCTGCCGGTCAGGTCGGTCGGTGTGGTCGGGGATGGGCGCAGCTACGATTACGTGATTGCCCTGCGGGCGGTGGAAACCATCGACTTCATGACTGCGCACTGGGCACACCTGCCGTATGAGTTTCTGGATCTGGTGTCCCGGCGCATCATCAATGAAATCCGGGGTATTTCACGTGTGGTATATGACATTTCCGGCAAGCCGCCAGCGACGATCGAGTGGGAATGATCACACTGTCGCGTCCCGTGGGATCATATTCCCTTAGAGCCTGTTTACGATCTTCT
>JAGRJD010000160.1 GCA_020442915.1 Thiothrix sp.
ACGGAATATCGCCAGATGATCAGCACCTGCCGTTGTGGCAAAGCCCATGCCGGGGAATTCCCCGCCTCACTGCCCCCGTACATCAGTTATGGGGCACGCTGGAAAGCGTATGCGGTTGGCCTGGTTCATGGGCATTTCATCTCACTGTCGCGGGTCACGGAGGTCATATCTGACCAATATGGCATCAAGCCTTCCGATGGCAGTGTGCAACGCTGGGTCAGCCAGGCCAGCGTCAGCCTCACCGCCACCGACGGTGGCATCCGGCAAACCATCCGCACCAGCCCGGTGGCACACTTTGATGAAAGCGGTATCCGGGCCCAGGGCAAAACCCAATGGCTGCATGTGGCCGCCACCCCGCCAGCGGTGTACTACACGGCCCATGCCAAACGGGGACAGGAAGCCATGACCGCAGCCGGTATCCTGCCTTCCTTCAACGGGGTTGCCGTGCATGACCCCTGGACACCTTACTTCCGCTTTGACAACGTGGTGCACGGCCTGTGTGGGGCGCACCTGCTGCGTGAGCTGAACTACTTTGACGAAACCCTCCGGCACCAATGGCCTGCACAGCTCAAACAAGTCCTGATCGACGCCAAAACCGCCGTGGCGCAAGCGAAGGCAGCGCAACATACCGCCCTGTCGCCTGACCAAATGGCAGAACTGGGGCAGCGTTATGACCAATGGGTCAACCACGGCCTGCGGGTCTTCCCTGAACGGCCCCAAGCCCACCCCAAACAGGGAAAAGCGACGCAACCTCCTGCCAGAAACCTGCTATGCCGCTTGCGGGACTTCAAGGATTCGGTGTTGCTGTTCATCCAGCGGTTTGACAACTAAGTAGTTACGAATCCGGTTATATCCATGTTGACATCAAATACCTGCCGAAGATGCCGGATGAGGACGAACACCAGTACCTGTTGGTGGCGATTGACCGTGCCCGTGCCAGCCGCATGGTGTGTCTGGCCATCTGCGCGGAAAAGACGGCAGATCAGCGAGTTGCTGGACGCAACCCGTTTCGCCTCAGCCAGCGAACTGGCCGAGGCGATCAAACATTATGAGCGGCTGTACAACCATTGTATCCCGCAAAAGGCACTGGGCTACAAAACACCGGTTGTGGTGCTCAAGGAGTGGCACCACAAGAAACCGGATTTATTTAAAAAGAAAGTGGTCGTGTTTTAGATGAGTTGAAAGAACTCTCTGTTGATAAACTCACCAA
>JAGRJD010000161.1 GCA_020442915.1 Thiothrix sp.
GAACTCAATTACAAATAGCAGGTCGAGTGGACAGATAAGCATGAATCGTAAAGAAGCAGTACTGTTTGGACTTGCAATCATACTGTTTATTGTTGGTATGGGTATTGCAGTCAATGGTTACATTATTAATGGACGTATAAACCAAAAAGTATACGCCTATCCCTCAGTCTACGCTGTGGAAGCTGGATCTGATCAAAGCTTAACTGGTGGTTTTGGTGATGATGTTTCGGAAGATCCTATCGATGAGCCTAGGCACAATAATCACTGGGTGCCTGCAAACGAGGCAAGATATATAAGGATTCCAAAAATTGGCGTCAACTCCATGGTGAAGTCAGCTACAGTGGATGACTCAGGGTCAGTTCAAGTTCCTAATAGTGTGCATACTGTAAACTGGTATAGCAAATCTAGGGATTTCAATGCAGGTACGGGTGCGTCGTTTCTAGTAGGGCACGTTTCAGGTCGAGCGAGCATAGGCGTGTTTTATAAACTACACCTTTTAGAGCCTGGGGATGTAATTGAAATTGAGCGTGGCGATGGGCAAATGTTAAATTACCGTGTTGTTACTAAAGAGTCATTGCCGGTAGAGAGCGTTGATATGAATCAAACAATGCTTTCTGTTGATTCGGGTCAAAAAGGCCTAAATATAATGACCTGCGGAGGAGAATTTTCTAGTGAGCGTGATGAGTACCTTGAACGGATTCTTGTAAGGGCCGTTCAAATATAGGTGTATTTCAGATTTCAACTACACGAGAAGTTCAACAGATTGTTCAAAAGTTTGTTAGAGTGCTGCAATGATCATTGACATTTCTTAGAATAACCCCTTAAACTCAGGGAGCCATTGCCAGAGTTCACTGGATTCTTACGAATGATTTAGTATCTTTGTCATAGAATGAAGTCTGTTTCCCTGAACAATATTTCAATCAACGGGCTGCCAGATGAAGATATGTCCATAGGTTTTGTAAAATAGCCGCTAGGAGCATTTGGCAAAGTCATCTACGAACGGGTTAAAAGTGTTGGCTTCAAGGCCAAGAAAAACAAAACAGCAACGCTCGGCATGGTGTATCGTATCCCGAGTAACCCATGCTACTATGGTGCATTCGGCTACTGATCGGGGCGGCTCACACACGCCCATCATCTCTGGGCAGGTGTTTGATGCTCTGTAGCAAAAGACGGTTGCAGTACGGATAACGTACTGGGTAAGGCTACCTTAGATAAGGTAAGGCGTATCATCCTGCGACCCCGTCGCCACATCTTAGAAAACAGGTTTTCAAGAGTGGACTCCCTTGCGACATGCCACCGGCATGTCTCACCCTATCGGGTTCGAATACACTATCAATCAACCAAAATAATAAACCCTAGACAAGCTAGGGCATATTATTTTGGCGGAGAGAGAGGGATTCGAACCCTCGATGGAGTTTAAGCCCCATACTCCCTTAGCAGGGGAGCGCCTTCAGCCGCTCGGCCAACTCTCCAGACAAGGATTTCTGAAGGCGGTAAGGATAACCGCCAATAGCACTTCGGTAAAGGGCTAATTTGAATTTTCTTCAACAACAGCCGGCTCAGCAGACTCGTGGTGGATACGTTCGTAGATTTCTTCCCGATGTACGGCAACATCCCTTGGAGCATTGATGCCCAGACGCACCTGATTGCCTTTAACCCCCAGTACGGTGACGCTGACGTCATCCCCAATCATAAGGGTCTCTCCAACCCTGCGAGTCAGTATCAACATAACGCAAATCTCCATATTGCCGTATTTTTAGCCAAAAGAAACTGATACACTACACTTGTCCAGCACATCATGCCTGCGAGCTCAACAATCACACACAGGCACTGAACTGAGGCTTAACTTTTTGCAACGCATGTTGTACTTTTACCATCAAGTGACAAAATGCAACAAGTTTTATTGGCATTTTTTTCAATATTATCCAGTCCTATCAGTCAGGCATAAAAAAACGACCCTCATGAGGAGAGCCGTTCCAGCAGGCGTGCCCGGGCTGCACCGGTCTTTCAGGCACCGCCGCCCTCATCCCCCAATCCGAACGCGGCATGCAACTCACGCACGGCCAGTTCCAGGTATTTTTCATCAACCACCACCGAAACCTTGATTTCAGAGGTTGAAATCATGTGGATATTGATGCCGACGCTGGCCAAAGCACTGAACATGCGGCTGGCCACCCCGGCATGGGAACGCATGCCGGCCCCGACAATCGAAACCTTGGCAATCCCGGTATTGCCCTCACAACTTTCCGCACCAATGGCGTCAGCCGTAGCCTGAAGCAGTTTCTGCGCCCGTCGGTAATCGCCCCGGTTAACCGTGAAGGTAAAGTCCGTGAGACCGTCAGAACCGATATTCTGCACAATCATGTCGACTTCAATATTGGCCTCCGCAATCGGTCCCAGAATCCGGAACGCCACACCGGGCTGGTCGGGAACACCCGCAATTGTCAGCTGGGCTTCATCACGGTTGAACGCGATCCCGCGCACCATCACCTCTTCCATTACCTCTTCCTCACGTGTCACCAGCGTACTTTTGGCATTATCCACTTCATCAAAACTCGACAGCACCCGGATCGGCATGTCGTACTTGTAGGCAAACTCCACCGAACGAATCTGCAACACCTTGGAACCCTGGCTGGCCATTTCCAGCATTTCCTCCAGGGTCAGACGCGGAATATGACGCGCCTTGGGCTCGACACGCGGATCGGTGGTGTAAACACCATCCACATCGGTATAAATCTGGCATTCATCCGCCCTCAGGGCCACTGCCAATGCCACCCCTGTCGTATCCGACCCCCCCCGGCCCAGCGTGGTGATGTTGCCGCCACTGTCCACACCCTGAAATCCCGCCACTACGACCACCCGCCCCAAGGCCAGATCGGCATGGATAGCCTGATCATCAATGTTGCGGATCCGCGCCTTGGTGTGGGCTGCATCGGTAATGATGCGTGCCTGATTGCCGGTATAGGAGCGGGCGGGCTGGCCGTTCTTCTCCAGTGCCATCGCCAGCAATCCGATCGTCACCTGCTCACCGGTAGCCAGAATCACGTCTTTCTCACGCGCCGAACCGTCCGGATCAATGGCATTGATGAGGCCGACCAGACGGTTGGTCTCACCCGACATGGCAGAAACCACCACCACCACCTGATTTCCCTGCTGCACCCAGCGGATCACCCGATCCGCCACAGCCTGTATGCGTTCCGGTGTCCCCACTGAAGTGCCACCGTATTTCTGAACAATCAAAGCCATATTATTTTTCCTGTGCCCTCGCTTCCAACCAGGCTTTCACAGACGCCAGTGCCGCCGGCAGGGCATCCACATTCGTCCCCCCACCCTGCGCCATATCCGGCCTGCCGCCTCCCTTGCCACCGACCTGTACGGCAACATGCTGTAACACGTCTCCCGCCTTGAAACGGGCAGTCTCGTCCCTGGTGACACCCGCCACCAGGCTGATTCGCCCCTCACTGACGGTGGACAACACCACTACCGCCCTGCCCAGCCGGTTCTTGAGCTGGTCCATGGTGTCACGCAGTCCCTTGGGATCAGCACCCTCCAGATTGGCCACCAGCAGGCGCACCCCAGCCACGTCTTTAGCCTGATCCACCAGACTGGCCCCCGCCTGTGAAGACAGGCGGCTTTTAAGCTGCTCCAGCTGCTTTTCCAGCTCACGGTTCTTCTGCAGCAGGGACTGGGTCTTTTCCACCACATCGGCACTGCCGGAGCGCACCAGATGGGCCACATCCGCCAACCGGTTGCTGGCTTCCTGCACCCATGCCAGCGCATTCATGCCGGTGACTGCCTCGATGCGGCGAATGCCGGCAGCCACCCCGCCCTCACTGACAACCTTGAACAGACCGATGTCACCGGTACGGCTCACATGACAGCCACCGCACAGCTCGGTGGAAAAACCGATCTGCATGACCCGCACTTCATCGCCATACTTCTCACCAAACAGGGCCATGGCTCCTGCTTCCAGCGCAGCATCCATACCCATGATGCGGGCCTGGGTCGCGGCATTGGCCTGCACTTCGGCATTGACGATGGATTCGATTTCGGCAATCTGTTCCGGCGTTACCGGATCAGGATGTGAAAAATCAAAACGCAGGCGCTCATCAGTCACCAGCGAGCCCTTCTGCTCGACATGTGTGCCCAATACCTGCCGCAGTGCGGCATGCATGAGGTGGGTGGCAGAGTGATTACGCACAATGGCCCGACGCCGGGCTGAATCAACGCGTGCTTCAACTCGCTCCCCCATCTTGAGCACACCATATTCCACCTGCCCCAGGTGTACAAAGCCCCCCCCCTGTTTGCGGGTATCATGAACCCGGAACGCGGTAGTGGCAGCCTGCAGCACACCGGTATCCCCGACCTGCCCCCCGGACTCGGCATAAAACGGCGTCTGGTCCAGCACCACCTGACCTTCCTCGCCGGAGCGCAGCAGCTCAACCGGCCTCCCCTCCCGGTAAAGTCCCAGTACCCGACTGCTTTCCTCCAGCCGCTCATAACCATGGAATGCGGTGGGCTCATCGACCTCAATACGCTCGCTCATGTCCACACCGAACTTGCCGGCAGCCCGCGCCCGCTCACGCTGGGCCGCCATAGCCTGCTCAAACCCGGCCTCATCCAGCGCCAACCCGCGCTCACGGGCAATATCCGCCGTCAGGTCGACCGGAAAACCGTAAGTATCATAAAGCCGGAATACAGTCTCACCCTCAATGACCCTGCCGGACAGAGCGGCAATGCTGTCCTCCAGCATTTTCATGCCCAGCTCCAGCGTTTCGGCAAAACGGCGCTCTTCCCGCTCCAGTGCCTGCTCCACTTGGGCCTGTGCCCTGGCCAGCTCCGGATAGGCAGCTCCCATTTCATCCACCAGCGGCTGCACCAGGCGCCAGAAGAACGGCGTCGGCATGCCGAGCTTGTTGCCGTGGCGGATGGCACGGCGGATGATGCGCCGCAGCACGTAACCACGCCCTTCATTGGAAGGCAGCACGCCATCCACAATCAGAAAGGCACAGGAACGGATATGATCTGCAATCACCTTCAGGGACGGGTTGTCCAGCTCATCGGTAGCGGCCAGCCGTGCAGCCGCCCTGATCAGGGTCTGGAACAGGTCAATCGCATAGTTGCTGTGCACACCCTGCAGGATGGCTGACAGCCGCTCCAGCCCCATGCCGGTATCGACCGAAGGCTTGGGCAGCGGGGTCATGGTGCCATCTCTGGTGCGCTCGAACTGCATGAACACCAGATTCCAGATTTCAATATAGCGGTCGCCATCCTCTTCCGGCGACCCCGGCGGCCCGCCCCAGATACCTTCACCGTGATCATAGAAAACTTCGGAGCACGGCCCGCACGGCCCGGTATCACCCATCTGCCAGAAGTTGTCAGAGGCGTAACGCTCACCCTTGTTGTCACCGATGCGGCTGATGCGTTCGGGCGGAAAGCCGATGTCACCAGTCCAGATGGCGTAAGCCTCATCATCCTCGGCATACACCGTCACCCAGAGCTTATCTGGCGGCAGTTTGAGCACACCAGTCAGAAAGTCCCAGCAGAAATGAATGGCATCCCGCTTGAAATAATCGCCGAAGCTGAAATTGCCCAGCATCTCGAAAAAGGTGTGGTGGCGGGCAGTGTAACCGACATTTTCCAGGTCATTGTGCTTGCCACCGGCACGCACACAGCGTTGCGACGTTACCGCTCGCTGGTAGGGACGCTTTTCAAGCCCGAGGAAAACATCCTTGAACTGCACCATGCCGGAATTGGTGAACAGCAGGGTGGGGTCATTACCGGGCACCAGTGAACTGGACGGGACAGGCTCATGCCCGCGCTCCTTAAAGAAGTTAATGAACTTCTGTCGTATTTCAGCACTCTTCATGGAAAACCGCATTAATGGTATCGACATAAAAACCGCGCCCGGCCAGAAATCGTGACTGGCGGGCGCGTTCCTTGAAATCTCCGGGAATGTCCGCGCCGAACCTGCGCTCACGCTGCGACCGGGCCAGCGCCAGCCAGTCCGTCTCACACGCATCCATGAGCGCACGGATGCATTCGTTACTGACACCCTTCTCACGCAGGGCATGAGTGATTTTCACCGGCCCCTGCCCTTTCGCCAATGCTGAGCGCAACACCATCTGTGCATAGCGCTCATCACTCAGATAACCGGCCTGCTCCAGCTGATCCAGCAACCGGTTCAGGCGGTCCTGATCCAGTGCATGCCGGCTCAGGATTTTCTGCTGAAGCTCCTGCCGGCTGTGCTCACGCCGTGCCAGCAGACCCATGGCACCGGCTTTAGCCTGCTGCAATACCCCGGCGTCACTGGTTGACTCCGGCATCAGTCATCCAGCACCTCAGTATCCGGGGCATCCTCATCAGAAGCGGAAGCTGCCGGCAGGTTCAGGGCCTGCTCACGGATGGACTGCTCAATGGTGGCCGCTACTTCCGGATGTTCCTTGAGGTACTGACGTGCATTGTCCTTACCCTGTCCAATCTTGTCATTGTTGTAGCTGTACCAGGCCCCGGCCTTGCCGACCAGACCGAGTTTGACACCCAGTTCCAGCAGCTCACCCTCGTGCGAAATGCCCTCGCCGTACAGAATTTCAAATTCGGCCTGCTTGAACGGCGGGGCCACCT
>JAGRJD010000038.1 GCA_020442915.1 Thiothrix sp.
ACGCTGCACCAGCAGGCGTGAAACGCGGGACAAGCGGACAAAAAGAATTCTTGCAGAACCCGGATAACTGGACGACCGAGGGCGGACTGGACGCTTTTCTTGCTAGTCGGGCGGTGCAGGACAAGGCATTCATCGACTTTACCAACCTGAACATTCAACGTGGGCGTAAGTCCGGAGCACTGCAAGACGATGCCGATGCCGGGCAGATCGCAGGCTACGCCAAAGCGGCACACCTGCTGGGGTCAGGTGGCGCGGATGCCTATGTGCTATCCGGTGATGATGGTGCGGATGCCAATGGTACCACCGCATCAAAATATTATGCTCAGGGGCGTGATGCGGTACTGAATGCCAGTGCCGACAACCAGCCAAAAGCGAAGCAGAATACTGACGCTGGCAAGAACCCGCTCGACGCATTGGAGGAAGAGGCGGCAGCCAGAGAGGTGACACAGGCTAACCGTGAACTGGCGGGACTCGCGCCCACAGCCAGCCGCCCCGGCTACCAGCAAAGTATCCGACCGGCAACCCCGCCACCACCGGGCTACCTGACCCCGCCTGGTCAGACGGCCATCCGTCCGGAGCCAATTCAGCAGGACGTAACCAGCACAACGCCTGAACCCGGCGTGCAGGTCGGCAATGGTGAAATCACCCTCCGCATCAATCCGGGCTATCATCCGTCACCAGCACCGCAACAGGAGAATACCCATGCTGGACTGGAACAAACGCGCCCGCTGGATGCTCCAGCGCAACCGACCGCTACTCCTGCAGTACCTGCGCAACCACGCACGGTGGATGCGCTCGCAGGACGACAGGCCACGCTATACGATGCCGCTGATCAGACCACCGGAGAACTGACCACTGCTGACCCACAACCGCCCAATGGAAGCCCCGAAGTCTCGCTGGACACAGGTCCGATGGCCACGCCAGCAGGCACAAACTCGGGACAGGATGTTTCGCCAGCCATCACTGCCGAAACGGCAGCACCGCAGCCAGTTGAGAGCGAGCGCGTGGCTGCATCGCAAGGAACTGACCAACTCGGCCAGCCGGTGGCGCTCGATACCGCTTCTGCTGGAATCGAAAACCGCACTGCTTCAAACAACGCTACGGATGAGTTACCCGACAATGGGGGAACACTTCAGACAGATAATCGCCCGGCAATTAATCCGCCCGAACCGGCAGAGCTGACCACCACACCGGATCAGCGTTTCGGGCAGGGAACCACAACATCCGGCCCGGAAAGCATCGCCACTGAAGCCCCGGCACCAGCACAGGGCGAACGTATTGAACCACGCTTCCACATCAGCCCGGACTCGGGGAAAAATCTCGACTGGCTGGACAATGGCAGCCCGGTTGCGACCATGCGCGGGGATGAGGTACCGGTATTTTCCAAGGTTGGCGACTTGGCGCGCTGGGTTGCTGATTACTGGCAAACCGCACACGGTGGCGAGGTGGAGCACCCGGTTCTTGGTGCAGTAAGGCTCAACAAGCGCGCTGCCCTTGACTCCATTGGCCATGGCATTGGAAGAGACAAGGCTCAGGCATTCTATCTGGTGCCGGAGGCGTTGAAACAGGGGCGTGTACTGGGCGAACTGCCGCCAGTGGAAGGGAAGCCAAAAGCCTACATCGTTGCAGCACCGGTTGGCATGAAGGACAAAACATACCGCTTGCTGATGGAAATCAGGCAGGACGCAAACAGCAACCGCCTGTATGTGCATGAAGTTGTAGCACGGGAAGATGACTCCACGCCTGCTTTCAATTCCTCTGCCGCGTCCCGCGAAGGGGCTGAGCCACAAGGGGCAAAGCGTGGAGCTATCTACCATTTTATGCGCCAATTGCGTGAAACGCAAAGCCCTAAATTCCACCAGCAACCCGCCACCCTCAACCAAACCATCAGGGAGACCTCAAATACTCACGGTCTGGATGCTGCCACTGAAGCCGCCCTGACTGAAGTTTTCAGCACCCGGCCCAAGAACCCGACCATCGCCACCCGCCTGCTGCGCGAACACTTCGCCGCCAATTACAGAAAGTCAAAGCAGCACCCGAACAAACGCGCTTACGTGACCGCGAAAATGAACACGCTGCGCAAGACCGGCGCACTGGAACAGGTCAGCAAGGCATGGTTCGAGCAGGGGCAGAACACCCTGCGCCTGTCTGATGGGGTACCGGGCCAGCCCATCCCCAGGGCACAGGCCGAAGCCGCCATCAGCCGTATCCTCAAGGGACGGCGCTTTGAATCCACCATTCCGGATCATATCCGCGCCATGGCCGGGGATGCCGACAACCGAGTTAAGGGCGCGCTGTATAAAGGCACTATCCACATCGATGCCGACAACATGGGTTCGATTGCCGAAGCCGAAGCCGTGGCTGTGGAAGAACTCACCCATGCCGGGGTGCGTACCCTGTTCGGCAAGGAATACGATGCCCGCCTCAATGCCCTGCACGGTGCACTGGGCGGTGAGCAAGGCATCCGCCGCTTTCTGGAACGCAACAAGATTGCCATGGCCGAAGACTATTTCGGCATGGACAAAGCCACCCGAATGGATGAATTGCTGGCCCATATCGAAGCTGCCAACCAGAGCAACAGCCTGTCCGTGCGTGTCAAACGCGCCTATCAGCGTGTCATCGGCCATATCCGGGATCAGTTGCGCAAGCTGGGGGCCAGCGTCCTGCCCAATGCATCCGATAGTGACCTGATCCTGCTGGCCAGCCGGGCACGCAAGGCGGCAGCAGAAGGCGCAAGCACCCGGGATCAGACACAAGCCAGAACCAGCACTACCCCGCCTGCCAGCTTCAATATCACCGAAACCGAATTCAACGCCACCGCCAAAGCCTATGGCGGCAAGGCTGCATGGCAGGCTGCAAAGGATGCGGGCAAAACCAAACTGGAATACACTCAATGGGTGCAGGTGCGCACACCGGCATTCAAAAACTGGTTTGGAGATTGGGAAAATGAACGAGCAGGACAGCAAAAAGGCGCAAACAATCGAGGAAATGCTGATAGAGATGGGCGTCAAACGGGTAACGCCGGACGAGATGTTCGACGAGCTTGGCGACTTGATCCCGACACCGGAGAACCCAGAGGGCTCTATCACGGTACATCGGGAACGTTTACACGGTTCGACCTCAACCACCCGGACAGGAAAGACTTCGGCTGGCTAGGTCGTGGCGTTTATCTCAGCACATCAGATGCAATTGCCAGCGAATATGCCCGCCGTAAAGCGCAAAGGATTGGAAGTAACGCAAAGGTCATGGCGTTGTTTGCGGCAATCCAGAATCCGTACATGGCATCATCCCGTGACAAAAAGCTTTTGTCTGATGCTGATCAGTCACAGATTGATGCCGTTACCAACAGGCTGAAATCAGAAGGCTATGACGGGGTAGTCTTTGAAGCACACCCCGGCACTTTTGAACTCGTCGCCTTCCACCCCAATCAGGTCAAATCCGCCACCGACAACACCGGCGCATTCAGCCCCACCAACGACGATATCCGCTTCCACATTGCCCCGCAGGAAGCTGCCAAGGCCCACAGCATGGCTGACATCAAAGCCATGAACGACGGGCGCAACACCAAAGCCATCCGCTTCCGGCGCTACATGGACGGCCAGAAACAGACCCTGCAGGACAGAACTGAGACCGTTAAGCAGCTTGCCGTCGGCGATAAAAAGACCCAGTGGGCAGCCATCAAAAAATGGAGCGCCCGCCATCTTGGGGCAAACTCCACAATAGGTCGCAACGTGGCCGATGCCCGCCGGGGGATCGACTGGAGCCGGGCAGCTACACATGATCAGGTCGTCTCTGACATCGTGGCACTGGAAGCGGTGATTCAAAACATCTACGGCAAACACCGTTCCGACCTGACCCGCGCCGAGCAGGATGAATTCCATCAGGTACTGATCGGCAAACAGCGTTACGGCAACGAGCGCATGCAGGCACAGGTGCAGGTATTCCGTGAGCGTATCGACGCATTGTCCAGCAAGCTCATCAGTGAGAAATACCGCGAGATGCAAATGCGGATTGATGAGCTGACGCCAGAAGGAAAGGAAGCCCTGCTGAAGATCATTCCGCAACTCAAAGCCGGTGACAAAGAGGTTAAAGTTCCGCCGCAACTACTCAACATTGCCAAGCTACAAGGTCAGATCAACACCATCACCGGCAATCTCGGCCAGTACCTGAACCGTTCCTATCAGGCGTTCTCTGATCCGAAGTGGGTCGACAAGGTGAAGAAAAAGCCGGAATACCGCGCCGCGATTGAATACCTGATGCGCGAGGACAAGCTGACAGAAACAGTCGCCACCGGCAAGCTCAACGAGTGGCTGGAAAGCACGCGCGGCAATGACAGCATGATAGCCTTCGCCACCGCCGGAGAAGGAACCAATGAAGGCATCATGAAGCGGCGCAAGGATTTACCTGCTGAACTGCGTGCCGTGCTGGGCGAATACACCGACCCCGTGTACAACTACGCCAATACGCTGGTACAGACCAGTGAATACATCGCCCGCCAGCAGTACCAGATGCAGTTAAGAAATCTGCTGCTGGGCATGCCCGGTATTGCCCACATCGGCAAACAACCCGAGGATAACCGTTTCGTCCAGTTCCCGGACAGCGCCAGTTATTCCGCCCTGCAAGGGGTCTGGATTGACCGGGATTTCAAGAAGGACCTGGAAGAATTTGGCTCATTCCAGCCCCTGACCGATCACGCCCTGTTCCGCTCTCTGGTGCAGTTCTCCGCCGCTGTGAAACTGGGTAAAACCGTCGGTGCACCGACCACGCAGGCCCGCAACTTCCTGAGCGGATTCCTGTTACTGGCTGCTACCGGGCATTCACCCTATGGCAACTCCACCGACACCCTGAAACTGATGTATCAGGCCCGTACACGGGTAGGCGCATGGTCGGGCGACCTGAAGCTCAGCAACGAACAGGCCGCCGCCCTGAACCAGAAATACGTCCGATTAGGCGTGCGCCGGGACGGGTCAAACTCCGGTGAGCTGGAACGCATCTTCAACGACTTCCACCAGATGACCGGCGAGGTGCGCGAAAAGGGGCTGGTCGGGAAAACATGGAGCGCACTGTTACGCACCTACCAGTTCAGCGACGATTTTTTCAAGATTATCGCCTTTGAAAAGGACGTGGCCGACTTGAAGGGAACCGGCATGACACAGGAAGCCGCCGAACAGGAAGCGGCCCGCCGCGTGCGTGACACCATGCCGACCTACTCGATGGTCCCGCGTGCCGTGCAGCAGTTACGCCAGTTCCCGCTGATGGGTCCATTTGTCGCGTTCCCGGCGGAAATGTTCCGCACGCTCGCCAACAACATCGCCTACATGTCCGGCGACTGGCAGCGTTATCAGAAAACCGGCAATGAACAATGGCGCAAGATGGCCGGCAAGCGTGCCGTTGGACTCTTTGCTGCCTACGTGATGCCGGGAATACTGGCCTCCCTCTCCATGATGCTGTCCGAGATCAAAGACGAAGACGATGAAGCGCTGGATCACTTCGGCTCTGACTGGCGACGCGGGCAACTGCGCCTGTACCTGGGCAACGGTGAAACCGGCATGCGTTACGTCGACCTCACGTCGCTGGTGCCGTCTGAGTACGTGGTGCGTGCCATCCGGGAAGGATTTCAGGAAGGCGGGAGAGCCGACGGATTCCTGTCCGGCCTGTGGTCGGGTGGAGCGCAAATGCTCCTGAATGCCAGTGAGCCATTCTACAGCATGGACATTGCCGCCAACGGCTTTGCCGAGATTGCCGCCAATAACAACAGCTACGGCAGGCCGATCTACGGCCAAGGCATCACATTGGAAGACCTGATCAGGCACCCGGCAGAGAACAGCCAGCACATCAGCGAACTGATGGGCTACGCCATGAGCCAGTTCGGCCCCGGCATTGTGCAGAATTTCAAGGACTTTGGCCGCGCACTGGCCGGTACCGTCGGTGAGGATGGGCGTAGTGAAGGTGGAATATCGTCGCTCATCAACGAATTTGCTGCCAATGTGGGCGGGAATGTCTCCCGTGGTGGAAAGCGATTCACAGAAGCCGACGCCTTCGCCGCGCTGGCTGGTTTCCGCGTCACCACGCAGGACATGACCACGCTGGGCCTGTCCGCCAGCGGTCAGACAAAGAACAAAATTGCCAGCTATTCCAGCGAATTCAAGCAGGCCATTGATACGCCGGTATCCATGTCGCCTGATTTTATCGACGCGCAACTGGAACAGTTGCTGGAAGACCGCACCCGCGCCTACCGGAAAATGTTGGATCTGGTTGGCTACTATAAGCGCAAGCGCTGGACCGAAGAAGAAATCAGGGCCGCGCTGTATGAGAAAAGAAGCACGCTCGGGAAAGCCGTCGTCAGCCAACTGCTGCGCGGGGAAATCCCGAAGTACGAAGTCTCGAAGGAGCTGATGTCAAAAAGTCTGGCCGCCACCAGCCGCATCCCCGACCCCGCCGAGCGCCTGCGTGCAAAAATGGCCCTTGGCGAGCGCTACCGCTACATCGTGCAGCGGGCAAGGGAGATGCAGGCGGATGAGTGAGCGGAGATTGGTGTCTAGTGGTGTCTTAATCAAATGCCTTTCAAACCGCCGCCTCCCTGACCAGGCTTTCCAGCGGAGCGGCGAATCATGGCACAGCTGGCGCTTGTCTGCTATAAGGTGAGCCGGTATCCATTGACCAGTTGCGTGACAGTCTGAGCTGATGACACTCTCGTTAATGCGACTGAAGTCCTTTGAGAAGGACAGCAGCAAACTCAAGCTGACGGACAAGCATTAGCCAGTTATTCAACTGAAACCTGATCACTTATCCACCCGCCGCCGCGTCAGCAGGAAGTTGTTTTCAAACAGGCTGTAATCCACAGCAAACTTCGTCACCATTGTGGTTTGGTAGGCTTCCCAGTGCAGCTTGGCGATATTAAGGTTATTGCCATCCTTGTGATCGATGGCGTAGAGCCGAAAGAGCGCATTATCGACAATGGCCTGAAAAAGCTCACCACAGACGGCACACGGCAAATCCTCACCGCTCAGCACGTCATTCGGCACACAGGACACCACGGCCTGAATCCCGGCCACCGGTGGCGGGTTCTCGAAGCGGATACAGCAGGGGCTGGATTCGACCTGATCCCAGGAACCGGGGTCGTAATCGGAACCATCCGGGTTATTGTTGGCCCCGTAACAGTTCGGCAGGCCGCAGTCGGTGTAATAGCAATCCAGAAAGTCGAGCGAGAACACCTCATCCTCGTCGGCCTTCTCTTCGATCTCGTTGCAGGTGTTGCCGTTGACCGAGATCACCCCGACAATGCGGCAGCAGTCATCACAGAAGCACTGCACGCACTCGCATGGTTTCAGGGTCACGGTTTTCTGAACCGCGAACAGTTCCGGGCGCAAGGCATAGACCGACGCCATGGCCTCGCGCACGGCTTTCTGAATGACTTCACGCTTCCAGACTTTCCAGTCGCCAGACTTGCCGAGTTCATCATTGATGCGGCAGCCTTCAATATGCGCGACCAGATCGCCGAGGCTGCACATTATTCCTGCTCAGGTGCTGCGCTGGCGGCTTCAGTCGGCTGTTTGCGTGGCTTTCTGGCGGTTCGGCCTCTGGCCTTGTGTTCACGTACCGCTTGCACGGCCTGCATGCCTCTTTCAATGGCTTTGGCGGTGCCGGTCACTTCGCCTGCCGGTTTCTGTCGAATCTGGAGCACGCGCTCATCTTTCAGCATTTCACCCCAGATAGCCGGGTCAAGAATCGCTTCCCACTCCAGCCGACCATGCACCGGGTCATTGCCCAGTTGCTCGAACCGGCCCCGGTTGTCGGGATGATCCTGATTGCTCAAGAGGTCAAAGAGGGGCGAGTAACCGGGCCAGATGACCCCGGTGGTGACATTGCGGTAGCCTAATGCTTGTTGTCGATTCTGATTTTGCATGGTCTTCCCCTGTGTGGTGAGAAAAGCCCGGTTGAAACAACCGGGCCATGATTCAGCAGCTTTTGGTAATCTGTTTCTGCTCACACGGGCTGCAGGGCATGGGGTTGCAGCACGACGTACCGCAGCCCAGCAGCTCGCGGCGCATGCAGGTATCTTCGGTCAGGGCGTGAATGTCGATCCCCAGACACGGAACCGGGTTGCAGTCATCGCCCCAGAACTGGTTACCCGCCGCATCCACGTAGGGCAGCGTCTTGAATTTGAGCTTCAGCAGCGCAATCTGCCCGCCTTCGATGCCTTCCGGCTTGGCCAGCCAGTCCTGTTTGGCCCATGCGCCTTCCCATGCCTTGACGCCTTCCACGGTTTGCAGCGTGGTTTCCTCGCCGGTGGCGCAATCGACCTTCACAACTTCAATGTCAAACTCGATGCAGTTTTCAGCGGCGCATTGAATCGACCATGCCAACCCCTTGAAACCAACACCGGGGCCGATCCAGCGCACCAGATCGAAGGTTTCCCCCGCCGGGATTGCACCCTTGTCGATCAGTGCGCCTTCCAGGGCACCATCTTCCAGACCGGTGCGGAAATGGATTTTCACTGCCGAATTCAGACGCACGTCAATGGTATTGATGCCCCAGTGCTTTTCCATTTCGTTGCAGGGCGGTACCGGGGCCAGCATGGCATCCTGCTGACGGAAAAACAGGTTGACGGTATCGCCGTCATCGAACGCTGCCGGGAGCTGTTGGTACAGAAATTCCATGATTACATTCCCCCTGTTTCTGGCGGGTCGACCTTGACCCACATCACGCCCACCTTGCGCGGGAGATGCAGTTTCAGGCCCAGATGCCAGTAGAGTTCCAGATACTTGTTGTTGTCGCCGGGTCCGCCTTCCTTGCGATTCAGCGCCCAATCCATCCCGAACCACAGGGCATCATCCCAACCGAAGATGATCGGGTAGACCATGCTGCCGCCTTCCATGCGGTAGGGGAGGCAGGTGGACTTGATGTATTCGATGCCGTCCACGGTGCGCGATTCGCCCATGGTCGGGGAGACGCAGGTATGGCACTGGCCGTTATGGTAGTAGCTGCTCAGGCGGTCATTGAGCGCGATGTTTTCCAGAAAGCCTTCCCGCACAATCGCGTACATTTTGCGGCCGGTTTTTGAGCTGGTGGCGGCATGCTCTTCCATCACGCGCTTCATGGCGTGGTGCATGTGCCAGACCTTGGCCGGGTCAACGGTCAGCGGGACCAGACTGGTGCCCAGATTGATCTGGCTGGACAGGATACCCGCCATCGGCCCCCGGTTTTTCGGGTGCGCTTCACCAATCAGCTTGGCCATGGCACGGCTGTCGAACGCCAGCATGGATTTTTCGTGGTAGGCGTCGGTGACTTCGTTGATGTATTCCGGGTCGTTGTCCATGATGCGCATCCAGTCGCATTCCGGCCACGCCAGCAGCGTGCCGAATTGATCGCCAATCATGAACACCTCGTCGCGGGGCTGGATCACGCGCTGGGCTTTCATCACCCCGCCGTGCTCCAATTCCTGCACCCCGTCGCGGGTGTCGAATTCATGCCGGACGGCCATGGCCTGCCCGCATTTGCCGAAGCCCTTGAAGGTGGAAATGCGCGACAGGATGCTGTCACGTTTGATGCGCTCGATCTTCTCGGACCGCATATACATCAGCGGGTTGAGACTGGACCCCGGAGTGATCGGCGCGACTCCGGGAGCATAGCGTGTGGTCATGCGTTCACTCCGTATTTTCTGTCAAAATCGGCCTTGGTGAGCTTGCCTTGCATCAGGCGCGTCAGGTCAGCATTCACCTGTTCTTCACTGGCGGCTTCCGGTTCGTCAGCTTGCGGGAAGGCGACACGGGCACGGGCAGCGGGAACCGCCATGTCCGTGGCTTTCTTGCCGGCATTGCGGAATTGGGTCAGCTCGCTGGCGTATTGCTTGAGGGCGGCAATGTCGCCACGGGATTCGGCGGTCTTGCGCACGTCGCCCCAGGTCATCGCGCCGATGCCGACCATTTCGGCATCGAAAGCATCGTCCTTGTCCGGTAGCGCCTGTTTGCGCAGGGCATCCAGCAGGGGGTCGGTTTTGGGTTGTTGAAGCTGCTGACTGAGGGTTTCCAGTTGCTGGCGGAACGGCTGCATCATCTTGTCCATGTGCTGTTGCATCAGGACTCGAACAGCTTTTTCCGGGTCTTCGTCGAAGTCCACCGGCTCCGGCGCGGGTTGCTGTTGTGCGGCCTGCATCTGGCTGATTTGTTCGGCAAATGCCTGCCGCTGCTGGTCCAGCAGTTGCTTGGCCCACTGCTGCATCTGGTCTTCAGTCATTCTTTTTTCCTTTGGGAAGTAGTTCGTGGGACAGGCGGGTAATCGCGGCGTAATCCGCCATGATGCGCTCGACCTGTTCAGTGCTCAGGTTGACGCGGTTGAGTGCGGCCTGTTCCAGTTCAAGGCGGGCGCGGTTGCGCTTGTGCTGCATCCACAGGACAAAGGTTTCATCCTGTTCCAGCCGTTCGCGCAGTGCTTTGAGTTCGCCCTTGTCCATCATGCGTGCTGCACTCCCAGAGTGGTTCTGCGCACGCTGGCGGTGCGGTTGATGCCGTTGCTGCTCAGCAGGATGTAGCGGCCCGGTTCGGTGATGGTGAGGCGCGGGCGGGTCTGGCTCAGTTTCAGGGCCTGCCCGTCCTGCTCGTAGGGCGCGGTGTCAATCCGGTTGCCGCAGATGCGGGAAACGCGCATGACCTCAAAGCCGTCCTGCCAGTTGCAGAAATGTGCTTCCAGCAGGACAGGCCGCTCGGCCACGTCAAAGCGTGCCGTTTCCGCCGGTCTGCCCGGTGAAATCATGTCGACGGTTGGTCCGATGCGGTAGTGATCCATGGCCTGATGCATTCAAAAGGTATTGGCCGGATGATA
>JAGRJD010000162.1 GCA_020442915.1 Thiothrix sp.
CGGACATCCCTGACATGCCGCCCATACCGGACATCCCTGACATACCGCCCATGCCCGACATACCGCTCATGCCATCCATACCGGACATCCCCGACATGCCGCCCATACCGGACATTCCTTGCATGCCGGACATCCCCGACATACCTTCCTGGTTGGCAAAGGCACTGGAAGCACACAGGGCGGCGCTTACCAATACAAACAGACTCTTCTTGATTAACTTGTTCATAAGTATCTCCTCAGTCGTCAAAGTCCGGAGCGATAACTCCAGATGCGTGTAAAAAGTATTATCTGCGTGCCGCCGGGCTCACCTCCCCGGCTGCAAGCGTGCTGGCAAAGCCATACCCTCGCGCTCCGGCAGTCACACATCGACCGGACACTCAAGGCTTTGTGTGCCAGTGCCGCAAGTCGTAGGGCGGGTTCATGCCGGGATGGTTGAATGGAGAAAACCAGTTGCCCTGGTTCTCCAGAAAGTGCAGTGAATAGGGGTAGGGTTGCTCTATGCCGTGCAGGGCGTGCTGATACCAGGCACCGTCCCTGCTGATACTGGTAATGACGGGAGCCTGCGCCGGGCGCTCCGCAGGCTGGGTACCGGCAATATACAGAATACCGTCTTCCGCAAGGCTTGCCTGACTGCCCAACACGATGAGGGTCAGACCCGCAGCAAACCGGAAATACCTGTTGGTGAACATAGCGGCAATCATGGATTGTTCCTGTGTGGCAATGATTACTGCCAGTAATAATGCACAACTCGTGCCATATTTGCCTTTTTCCTACTAATCAACTGATCTTAAACATTTTAATAGCGATAAACGGATACCAGCACTGGCAGATACCTACCTGAATCATGACATAATGTCACTAAAAAGAATGACAGTCTGTCATTCAGCACAAATTCAGGACATTTTGTCATGCCATGGATTATACTGAAGGAACTCCGGTGCTTGTGGACCCCGTGTATGCCCCGTTTCCTGCTTCCATCCTTCCTGCAACAGCTGAACCAGCGTTTTCTCGTGTTCCTGTTCAGCGTTCTGGGGCTGGCCTCGTTCAGCTTTCTGCTGCTGTTTTATTTTTTTTACAACGCCCAGCTGGCAGCAGAACGCACTGAAGCCTCACAGGCTGTCAGCCTGCTGCTCAAATCCTCGCTGGAGCGGGCCATGCTGCAGCGTGACCTGCCCGGACTGCGCGCCATCGTTGACGAACTCGGTCGCCAGGACAAAATCAGTGACGTGCGGATTCTGAATCCATCAGGGGAAATCCGTTTTGCCTCCCGCCCGGATCAGCTCGGGCAACAGGCTATCGACCTGATGCAGTCGTTCTGTGGCGAGTGTGACCCGGACAGGATGCCACTTGAGCCCCAGGCCCGGTTCGTGACCGTGGAGAATGGGTCGGAGCGCCTGCGCACCTTTCACCCGGTACGTAACAAACCCGAGTGCATGCAATGCCATGGCAGCACTGTCACCCATCCGGTCAACGGTATTCTGTTGGTTGATCATGAAGCTGCCTCCATCCGTCACAAGGGGCTGACAAACATCCTCACACTGGCGGGAGCGGGTGGCATCGTGATGCTGCTCACGGCCATGGCATCCTGGTGGTTCATGCGCCGTTATGTGATGCAGCCCATCGGGCAGCTGAATCAGGCCAGCCGGCACCTGTCCCAGGGCAACCTTGATACCCGTGTCAACCTGCCCCCCGGTCAGGATGAAATGACCCGTCTGGCCGGTGCTTTCAACCACATGGCAGAGCGCCTGCAGCACAACCATGACCTGCTGCAAAGCCGTCAGCAGTTCCTGCAGGGCCTGATTGATGCCATGCCCGACGGGGTCCGGGTCATTGCGCCCGACTACCGGATTGTACAGGCCAACCGCTCCTACGCCGAGCAGGCCGGTTACGCGACACCGCAGGCACTGTGCCGGCAATACTGCTATCAGGTCACCTACCAGCGCGACACACCCTGTCCACCGACCCTGCGGACCTGCCCGCTGTCCCGGCTGAATCAGGACCAGCCGACCCTGCGCTATATGGAAACCCTGCAGCGCCGTGACGGATCCTCCCTGATGACCGAGGTTTTTGCTGCCCGCCTGCCACCGGATGCCCACCCGGACCATCCGGGAAATACTGCCGATGACTTTCTGGTGGTCGAGGCAGTACGTGACCTGGAAAAGGTGGCCCATTATTCGCATGAGCAGAAACTGGCTGCGCTGGGTGAGCTGGCGGCTAATGTTGCTCACGAAATCCACAACCCGCTGGCATCGGTACAGATCACCCTGCAGGCGAGCGAGCGGATACTGGCCGAGAGCGGGCAGGATACCCATGAACTCGGGGAGTACCTACAACTGGTCAACGAGCAGGTGGAGCAGTGCCTGGACGTGACACACCGCCTGATGAAGCTGGGGACACTGGCCAGCGTCTATCCCGAGCTGCTGGACGTGAATACCCTGATCCGGGAAACCCTGTCGCTGCTGCGTTTCGAGCGTGAACAGCAGGGCATCACCGAACAGCTGCAGCTGGACAGCCGCCAGCCACGCATTGTGGCAGCGGACAATGACCTGCGCATGGTCATCCTGAACCTGGTGCAGAATGCCTTCCATGCCATGCCGGATGGCGGGGTACTGACGGTCGCCACCGGCAAGGAGGCCGGGCAGGTGCTCATCCGTGTCGCCGATACCGGCCAGGGCATCCGGAATGAAAGCCTGCCGTATATTTTTGATCCGTTCTTCAGCCAGCGACCGGAAAAAACCCGGCCCGGAACGGGACTTGGCCTGACCATTGTGCGCTCACTGGTCCGCCAGCATGACGGAACAATCCGCGTTGCCCATCACCAGCCCGGCAATACGGTATTCGAGGTCCGGTTTCCGGATGCAGACAGCCCAACGGAGGAAAACTGAAGCATGGTGCCCCTGATACTGGCCATTGATGATGACATCACACTCAACCGCCTGATCGTCACCCAGCTCAACAAGATGGGGTATGCCGCTGCCGGCGTGCATTCCTGGGGAGCGGCCCAGGCCTACCTGCAGGAACATAACCCGCAACTGGTGCTGCTGGACTGCCAGCTGCCGGATGCACGTGCCACCGACATTCTGTCCGGTCTCACGGCAGATTACCCGGTCATCATCATCACGGCCTATGGCAGCGTCAAGGATGCCGTGGCCGCCATGCAGGCCGGTGTGGCCGAATACCTGCTGAAACCGCTCAACCTGGACGAACTGCAGCTGGTGATCCGCAAAACCCTGGAAGCACACAGCATGAAAAAGGAGTTTCTCTATCTCAAGGCGCAGCAGGTCCGCAAGCGCAAGTCCTTCATGGTCGGCAGCAGCAAGGCCCTGAACGAGGTCGAAAGCATGATTGCCGTGGTCGCCCCCAGCAGCATGACGGTGCTGATTCAGGGGGAAAGCGGCGTCGGCAAGGAGCTGGTGGCACGTGAAATCCACGAGCGCAGTCAGGTGGCTGCGCGTGGCTACGTGGCGCTGGACTGCTGTACCATGCAGGAGAACCTGTTCGAGTCGGAGCTGTTCGGGCATGAAAAAGGCGCCTTTACCGGCGCGGACCGGCTCAAGAACGGCCTGATCGAGAATGCCGAAGGTGGTACCCTGTTTCTGGATGAAATCGGCGAAATCAGTCCCACCATTCAGGCCAAACTGCTGCGGGTACTGGAAACCGGGCGCTACCGACGCCTCGGCGGTACACGTGACCTGAGCGCGAATGTGCGCATTGTGGCGGCCACCAATCGCGACCTGCTGCAGATGTCGCAGGAAAACCAGTTCCGCTCCGACCTGTATTACCGCCTGAACGGCTTCACCATTCAGGTACCACCGCTGCGGGATCGCAAGGAGGACATTCCGGCCCTGGTGGCCCATTTCATCAGCAACCACGGCTTCTCCCGGCGCGTGGACAAACAGTTCAGCTCCGATGCCATTGAGAAGCTGCTGGAATACCACTGGCCGGGCAATATCCGCGAGCTGAAAAACGTGGTGGAACGCGCCATTATCCTGTCCGGCGAGTCCGACTGGATTCAGCCCGAGCACATCAGCCTGAACCCGCCACCGCGTCCACGGCAGCGCCATGCCCCCCCGGCGGCAGGGATTCAGCTCAGCTTCGAGCAGCCCCCCACCCTGGATGACCTGGAGAAAAAGTACCTGGGCCTGTTGCTGGAGAACTTTGACGGCCATCGCGGCAAGGTCGCGCGGACCATGGGCGTCAGCGAGCGCAATGTATACCGCCTGCTGCGCAAACATGAGCTGATGGGCAACTGAAACCCTCATTCCCGGTGTTGTACGGCGGATCAATGTAAATGCATTTCACTTGTCCCGCATAACGCGGCAACAAGGCTTTCAGGGCGTGCAGGTTATCGCCCTCCACAATCAGGTTGCCGGAATCATGTGCTCCGCACGACACAGCCGCCAGCGGCTCCAGCAGCCGGCAGGGCACTTCTTTATGGTGGCGGACCACCGCGTCTTTTCCGATCCAGTGGAGTGTGGGCATGAGCATCCTGATGTCTAACGGGCCAACTGGCACGGATTTTCACACAAAACGGCTGAGGGTCAGGTCATCACTGCCATACTGTTTGGCCGTCATGCGCTCCAGCGCCTCGCGCAATGCCCCCTCCGGCAGGTTCATCCGGAAGACCGGGTGCAAGCCATCATACCGGTAGCTTTCACGCC
>JAGRJD010000039.1 GCA_020442915.1 Thiothrix sp.
TGCCATGGCCAGGAATTTTTCATGCAGAAGGTCAACCTGGCGATACAGGGACTCCAGCGAGGCGGTGTTGTCCAGCACATCGGTTGCGCTGCCCAGACGCTCCTTGCGCGCAGCCTGCGCCCTGATTATACCCGCTATCACCGCCTCATCACCACCATCACGCTGGCGAATTCGCTGCAATTGCTGTTCAGGCGTACAATCCACCACGACAATACGCGTAAACAGCGCTTGGTAGTCATGCTCCACCAGCAAAGGCACATCCACCAGCACATACGGGATGCCCGGCGTATTGGCCAGTGTCTCTGCCTGCTGCCGGATACGCTCCCGGATCAAGGGATGCAGAATCCGTTCCAGCCGTACCCGTTCCTCGGGATTCCGGAACACACGGGCCCGCATCCAGGCCCGGTCCAACCGGCCTTCCGCATCCAGCGCTTCCGGACCAAAAGCCGCCGCCACCTGCGCCAGTGCCGGCTCACCGGGCTGAACCACGGCACGAGCCAAGGCATCGGCATCCACGATGCCGACCCCCTGCTCCTGAAAACGCCGGACCGCACTGCTTTTGCCACAGCCGATTCCACCCGTCAGTCCCACCCTGAACATTTCCAGTCACCTCAAATACAAAAGGCCGGGTGATGGATGATCAACCGGCCTTTTAGATTCCCTGCTGTCAGACAGCCGTCAGGCTTCAGCCTGGCCCAGTGCCTTGATGTGGGCGCTAAGGCGGCTCTTGTGGCGTGCAGCCTTGTTTTTGTGAATGATGCCCTTGTCGGCAGTGGAATCAATGACCGGCATGGCCAGCTGGTACGCGGCCAGCGCCTGCTCACGATCACCGGAAGCAATGGCACTCAGTACACCCTTGATATGGGTGCGCAAACGGGAGCGCAGATGCTTGTTGTGCATGCGACGCTTGTCAGCCTGACGAACCCGTTTTTTGGCAGATGTTATGTTTGGCAAGGGGATACTCCACAAAACCGTTCCAGAAAGTAAGGCGCGTATTATGCAGACATTGTCAAGCCGCTTCAACCGTTTCATGCCGGGAGACACAAAATTGTCGGCCCGGACCCCTGATAGCTGCTACTGGATATGGCTCAGGATGCCGTCCAGTTCGTCCAGGCTGTTGTACTCGATCACCAGCCGGCCCTTGCCGCTGGCATTGTAGCGGATTGCCACCCGTGCCCCCAGACGCCGGGACAGCTTGTCCTCCAGACGCCCGACATCCGGCGAGACCGGCTGCTCGGGCTTCTTCCTGCCCCCCTCCAGCAGCGAACGTACCAGACGCTCGGTTTCACGCACCGAAAGCCCACGCTGTACCACCCGGCGTGCCGCATCAATCTGCAGCGTTTCATGGTGCAGGGCCAACAGGCAGCGGGCATGGCCCATTTCAATCTCCCGCGCCTCCAGCATCTGCTTGACGACCGGGGACAGCTCCAGCAGGCGCAACAGGTTGGTCACTGCCGCCCGCGAACGTCCCACCGCCTCGGCGGTCTGCTGATGGGTCAGGCCGAACTCATCAATCAGGCGACGCAGCGCGACAGCTTCCTCCAGCGCATTCAGATCTTCACGCTGAATGTTCTCGATCAGGGACATGGCAGCCGCGGCCTGATCCGGAATATCACGGATCACCGCCGGAATCGCATCCATGCCGATCAGCTGGGCCGCCCGCCAGCGCCGCTCTCCGGCAATCAGCTCATACCGCCCCCCGGCCAGTCGCCGTACCACCACCGGCTGTACCAGCCCCTGGGCCTTGATCGAATCCGCCAGCTCCCGGAGGCTTTCAGGTTCAATCTGGGAACGGGGCTGATAGGAACCGGAACGGATGGCCTCCACCGGAATCGACTTGAGAAACACTTCATCCGGCTGGGTGGCCGCCGTGCGCGCCGAACTGAGCAGCACATCCAGCCCGCGCCCCAGACCTGGTTTCTTGACCATGATTACAGCCCCTTCACATGGGTAGCGGCATTTTCCTTGCGCAGCATTTCCGCCGCCAGCGCCAGATAGGCCAGCGCCCCACGTGAGTTCTTATCATAACTGATCGCCGGCAGACCATGGCTGGGCGCCTCCGCCAGCCGGATATTGCGCGGGATGGCGGTACTGTAGACCCGGTCCTTGAAGTGGCGCTGCAGCTGCTCGGACACATCACGGGTCAGGTTGCTGCGCGGATCATACATGGTACGGATCAGCCCCATGATATGCAGCCCCGGATTGGCACTGGAGGCAATTTCCTCAATGGTATTGACCAGCGCACTCAGCCCTTCCAGGGCAAAGTATTCGCACTGCATCGGAATCACCACCCCGTCCGCCGCCACCAGCGCATTGACCGTCAGCATGTTGAGGGCCGGCGGGCAGTCGATCAGGATATAGTCATAATCATTCCGCACCGGCTCCAGCGCCTCACGCAGCTTGAACTCACGCCGCTCCATCGGCATCAGCGCCACTTCCGCCACCGTCAAATCGGGGGTGCCCGGCAGCACATGCAGGCTGGTACCGGGCTGTGAGCCGGGCAGTTTCTGCAGGATTTCAACGGCAAAAGCCCGCCCCAGCAATACATCGGTGAGTGACGGCTGCTGATGGTGCTTGTCCAGCCCCAGGCCGGTGGTGGCATTGCCCTGCGGGTCCATGTCCACCAGCAACACCTTGCGGCGCATGGCTGACAGCGATGCGACCAGATTGACACTGCTTGTGGTTTTGCCAACTCCACCTTTCTGGTTGGCCAAGGCAATCACCTTGCTCATGAATCAATCCTCACGCAAGCTGCTCCTGCAGCGGGCAAAGTTCCAGCAGGTGCCGTTCAGCTTCAAGATCGGGCACCTGCAGGCGATGGGTCTTCCTGACAGTCCAGCCCGGTGGCAGCAACGCCAGCTCATCAGCCGGGTAACGGCCTTTCATGGCATACAGGCTGCCATCCGGTTCCAGGTGGGCGGCGCATACGGTAACAAAATCATTCAGTGCGGCAAAGGCCCTGCTGATGATTGAAGCATATTTGTGCAGTGGCTGCCATTGCTCAACCCGTGCCTGCACCACGGTGACATTCGACAGGCCCAGCTCCAGTACCGCCTGCTGCAGAAAACGGGTTTTCTTGCCATTGGTATCCAGCAGGGTGAAGGACTGCTGCGGGCGGGCGATAGCCAACACCAACCCCGGCAGCCCTGCGCCACTGCCCACATCCAGACAGGGCTTTAGCGGCAGAAACGGCTCCACGCTCAGGCTGTCCCACACATGCAGAGGCAGCATGCCGGCAGGCTGGCGCACGGCAGTCAGATTGTAAACCCGGTTCCAGCGCTGCAACAGCAGCAGATACTGCGCCAGCTGTACCCGCCGGGCCGGCTCCAGATTCACCCCCAGCTGTATCAGGGCACGATCCCAGTGCCGGAGATCAGAATCAGGCACTGGCTTTCAGGGACCCGGAGCCAGCCAGCTTCCTGAGGTGTATCAGCAGCAATGAAACGGCTGCCGGGGTCACTCCCGGAATCCGGGCAGCATGCCCCAGCGTGGCCGGACGCCGGGCCTCAAGCTTCTGGCGCACTTCATTGGAAAGCCCGTTGATCCGGCTGTAATCCAGATTTTCCGGCAGGCGGGTTTCCTCATTACGCTGCAGGCGCGCCACCTCCATGGACTGACGCTCGATATAACCGGCATATTTGCACTGGATTTCCACCTGCTCCGCCACCACGTCCGGCATCGGTTCCGCTGGTGCCACCCCCGGCAGACTCATCAGGCCGGCATAGGTTACATCGGGCCGGCGCAGCAGTTCCGTCAGGCGATAATCACGCCCCGGCACCTCGCCGAAAACCCGCTCGCTGTCCGTCGCTGTCAGCCGGGACGGATGCAGAACCGTATCCTGCAAACGCTGCTGCTCCCGCTCGATGGCTTCGCGCTTGTCACTGAAAGCTCGCCAGCGCGTCTCGTTCACCAGCCCGAACCGCCAGCCGATCTCGGTCAGACGCAGATCGGCATTGTCCTCACGCAGCAACAGGCGATGCTCGGCCCGGCTGGTGAACATGCGGTAAGGCTCGCCAGTACCGTGGGTAATGAGATCATCCACCAGCACCCCGATATAAGCCTGATCCCGGCGTGGCCACCAGCCTTCCTGCCCCTTGAGCTTGAGGGCGGCATTCAGGCCGGCCAGCAGGCCCTGGGCTGCCGCCTCTTCATAGCCGGTGGTACCGTTGATCTGGCCGGCAAAAAACAGCCCCTCAATCACCCGTGTTTCCAGGGTCGGGCGCAGATCACGCGGATCAAAAAAATCATACTCGATCGCATAGCCGGGGCGGGTGATGTGCGCATTTTCAAAGCCTTCAATCGAGCGGATGAAGGCATGCTGCACATCAAAAGGCAGGCTGGTCGACACCCCGTTGGGATAGAGCTCAAAGGTATCCAGCCCCTCCGGCTCAATAAAAATCTGGTGACGGTCCTTGTCGGCAAAGCGCACGATCTTGTCTTCAATCGACGGGCAATAACGCGGCCCCACCCCGTCAATCACGCCGGTATACAAGGGGGAACGGTCAAGACCGGCCCGGATGATGTCATGGGTGCGCGCATTGGTGTAGGTGATGTGGCACGCGACCTGACGCGGGTGCTGCTCACGGCGGCCCAGAAAAGAGAACACCGGTACCGGCTCATCCCCCGGCTGGGCTTGCAGGCGGCTGAAATCCACACTGCGGGCATCAATGCGGGCCGGAGTGCCGGTCTTGAGCCGTCCCACCCGCAGCGGCAGCGCGCGCAGACGCTGTGCCAGAGCGATCGACGGTGGATCCCCGGCCCGCCCGCCACTGTAATTTTCCAGCCCGACATGAATCCTGCCGCCCAGAAAGGTACCGGTCGTCAAAACCACGGCACGGCAGGTAAAGGTCACTCCCATCTGGGTCCGCACCCCGACCACCTGCCCGCCGGCCAGCACCAGATCATCAGCGGCCTGCTGGAACAGCACCAGATTGGGCTGGGATTCGACCATGGCCCGAATCGCGGCCTTGTAGCGGATACGATCGGCCTGGGCACGGGTGGCACGCACCGCCGGCCCCTTGCGTGCATTCAGGATGCGGAACTGGATACCACCCAGATCGGCAGCCTGCGCCATGGCACCACCCAAGGCATCCACCTCCTTGACCAGATGTCCCTTGCCGATTCCGCCGATGGCCGGGTTGCAGCTCATCTGGCCAATGGTTTCAATATTGTGGGTCAGCAGCAGGGTCTGCATGCCCATGCGTGCAGCCGCCAATGCAGCTTCGGTTCCGGCATGGCCGCCACCGATCACGATGATATCGTAGGTTCCGGGATGTTGCATGATTGCAGGTTCTGAGTCAGCACATACCGCAGCCGTTTTCCGCTGCAGGCATGGCCTTGTTACACAAACGCCGGCGCCCGACCCGGCTCCGGCACAATGCCCAGGCGCTCAAACAGCGCCATATCATGGTTCTCACCCGGGTTGCCAGTAGTCAGCAGGCGCTCGCCATAGAAAATGGAATTGGCCCCGGCAAAAAAGCACCATGCCTGCACCTCGTCGCTCATTTCCGTGCGTCCGGCAGACAGGCGCACATAGGATTCCGGCATCATGATGCGTGCCACGGCAATGGTACGCACAAACTCCAGCGCATCCAGCTTTTCATTAGCGGCCATCGGTGTACCTTCAATGCGTACCAGTTCATTGATCGGGACCGACTCCGGGTGCATCCGGAGATTGGCCAGCTGCTGCAGCAGACGGGCACGGTCATGGCGGGTTTCCCCCAGTCCCAGAATGCCGCCAGCGCAGACATTGATGCCGGCCTCCCGCACGGACTCCAGTGTATCCAGGCGGTCCTGATAGGTACGGGTGGTGATTACCTGACCATAAAATTCCGGGGAGGTATCCAGATTGTGATTGTAGTAATCCAGCCCGGCCTGCTTGAGGCGCTGAGCCTGCCCGTCAGTCAACATGCCGAGGGTGACACAGGTCTCCATACCCAGCGCCTTGACCGCCTGCACCATCTCGACCACCTTGTCCAGATTTTTGTCACTCGGATTGCGCCAGGCGGCCCCCATGCAGAAACGGGTAGCCCCGCTGTCCTTTGCAACCTGTGCTGAACGCACCACTTCCTGCAGCGGCAGCAGGCGTTCACGCTCCAGGCTGGTATCGTACTTCGCGCTCTGGGAACAATACCCGCAATCCTCCGGGCAGGCACCGGTCTTGATACTCAAAAGCGTGCTGATCTGGACCTGATTGGTCGGGAAATTGGCCCGATGCACCTGATGGGCCTGAAATAACAGATCATTGAAAGGCAGTGCCAGCAAAGCCTCGACTTCTTCCGCCTGCCAGTCATGACGCAGTTCACTCATCTCGCATCCTCACTTGGTAATATCGCATCCTGCCAGGACTCCCGATTGATCTTCTGCAGCTGAATCAGGGCCAGGGGAGTCAGAATGGCAGCACCCACCACCCACAGATGCAACCAGTATTTGACAAAAAAGTCACCAGGAGCAAAAGTCAGTACCGGTACCAGCGCACCCGCCAGCCCGTAATACTGGTAAGCTGCAATCTGGGTATAATAGCCTACTCTGGGGTTGGGGTGGTGACGAAACATGGCATAGACAAACATGGATGCCCCAAACCAAAGAATGAAAAACGGAAACGGGATCATGACAGCCAGCAGGTTGCCATAATAGAAAATCCGCGCCGCCTTGCGTGAGCTGTCAGCGCTCACCACCTTACCTTGCTGTTGCATGTCGTCTCATCCCGAAAACCCGATCGGCCAGCTTAAACCCGACACCGGGAAAAACCATGAGATTACTCAAACCCGGACACAACAACAAAAAAGCCGGCTTTGATACCGGCTTTTCTGCTCAGACCCGGGACAGGCCGGCCTTATTCAGCCGCTGCCTCACCTGCCCCCCCGACCAGTGAAACATAGGCCATGGGTGCATTGTCTCCGGCACGGTTGCCGCATTTGATGATACGCAGGTAGCCGCCCGGACGGCCCTGGTAACGTGGTCCCAGCTCGGTAAACAGCTTGGCAACCACCTCATCATCCCGCAGGCGGGCAAAGGCAATACGGCGATTGTGCACGGAATCCTGCTTGGCACGGGTAATCAGCGGCTCGGCCACCCGACGCAGATCCTTGGCCTTGGGCAGGGTGGTTTTGATGGCTTCATAACGCAGCAGTGAGTTGGTCAAACTCTGCAGCAGGGCCTTGCGGCTGCTGCTGTTGCGGTTGAATTGACGACCAGTTTTACGATGACGCATGTTCTAATCCTTGCGCGGGTGAATACCTTCAGCCCACTTTACTGTCTTTGTGATCAAGACCGGCTGGCGGCCAGTTTTCGAGTTTGGTGCCCAATGTCAGTCCGTTCTGGGCCAGCACATCCTTGATCTCGGTCAGGGACTTCTTGCCCAGGTTGGGGGTTTTGAGCAGCTCGGTCTCGGTACGCTGCACCAGATCACCAATGTAGAACAGATTCTCTGCCTTGAGGCAGTTGGCAGAGCGTACCGTCAACTCCAGGTCATCAACCGGACGCATCAGGATCGGGTCGATTTCCGGCTCATTACGCTCCGGACGACTCGGCTCCTCGATATGCAGGTCGAAGAACACCGCCAGCTGCTGCTGCAGTATCTGGGCCGACATGCTCAGGGCCTCCTCGGCATCGACAGAACCGTCAGTGACAATCTCAATAATCAGTTTGTCCATGTCGGTGCGCTGCTCGACACGCGCACTGTCAACCGTATAGGCAACCCGCAGAATCGGGCTGTAACTGGCATCCAGTACCAGCGTCCCCAGAGGCAGCTCGGGCGAATCCGGACCACGACGCACGGAAGCCGGCTGATAGCCCCGGCCACTGGTCAGGGTCAGATTCATCTCCAGCTCGACATCTTCCTTGGTGATATTGGCGATGACAAATTCCGGATCGATGACTTCCACATCATGATCCAGACTGATGTCACTGGCTTTTACCGGGCCAATACCGGATTTTTTCAATGTCAGTGTGGCCTCATCGCGGACATTGAGCCGCACGGCCAGCTTCTTCAGGTTGAGCAGAATTTCAACCACATCTTCCTGTACGCCCTCAATGGAGGTGTACTCATGCACCACACCGGCAATCTGCACTTCAGTCACCGCACTGCCGGGAATGGAGGACAACAGGATACGGCGAAGTGCATTACCCAAGGTATGTCCGAAACCACGCTCCAGCGGCTCAAGGGTGATGCGGGAGGTGTTATGCCCCAGCTCCTCCACATGAACATTGCGGGGTTTCAGTAAATCAATCGTTTTCGAGGTCATGCTAGTTCCCGTTGGATTGTATGAAACAGATCACGGATAAGGCCGGTTACTTGGAGTACAGTTCCACAATCAGCGACTCATTGATTTCAGCCGGTAATTCAGCCCGATCCGGAACCGCCTTGAACGTCCCTTCCAGCGCCTTGGCATCCACCGAAAGCCACTCCGGAAAACCAAGCTGCTCAGCAACCGTGACGGCATCCTGAATCCGGGCCTGCTTCTTGGCACGCTCACGCACGGAAACCACATCACCGGGCTGGACCTGATAGGAGGCGATATTGACAATCCTGTCATTGACCTTGATGGCCTTGTGGCTGACCAGCTGACGCGCTTCGGCGCGGGTCGAACCATAACCCATGCGGTAAACAACGTTGTCAAGCCGGGACTCCAGCAACTGCAACAGAATGACGCCGGTCGAACCTTTGCGGCTGGCCGCTTTCCTGTAATAGTTGCGGAACTGCTTTTCCAGAATACCGTAGATGCGACGGACTTTCTGTTTTTCACGCAACTGCACACCATAGTCGGACAGACGCCCGCGGCGCTCACCATGCATGCCGGGCGGCCTGTCATGCTTGCACTTTTTCTCCAGCGGATTGCCACGGCTCTTCAGGTACAGGTCCGTACCTTCACGTCGACTCAGCTTACAAACGGGTCCAATATATCTTGCCATGATTCACTACTCCCGGTTACACACGACGCTTCTTGGGCGGACGACAACCGTTGTGCGGTATCGGCGTCACATCCGTGATATTGGCAATCTTGTAGCCAACATTATGCAGTGCCCGCACTGCCGACTCACGTCCCGGTCCCGGTCCGCTGATTTCCACATCCAGGTTCTTGAGCCCGAACTCCTTGGCTGCAGTACCGGCGCGCTCGGCAGCGACCTGCGCTGCAAACGGGGTGCTCTTGCGTGACCCCCGGAAACCCGAACCACCGGCGGTAGCCCAGGTCAGGGCATTGCCCTGGCGGTCGGTAATGGTCACAATCGTGTTATTAAAGGACGCATAAACATGTGCAACACCGTCCGTAACCGACTTTTTGACTTTCTTGCGGGCAGCTGCTGAGCCAGCATTCCCCTTTCTTGGCTGCTTTGCCATAAACTTTTATCCTGTAAACCTGATTACTTGCGAATAGGACGGCGCGGACCCTTGCGCGTGCGCGCATTGGTTTTGGTCCGCTGGCCACGAACCGGCAGCCCCCGACGATGGCGAATGCCACGATAGCAGCCCATATCCATCAGTCGCTTGATATTCATGGAAATTTCCCGGCGAAGGTCGCCTTCAACCATGAATTTGGCCACTTCCGCACGCACACGTTCCAGTTCATCTTCGTTCAGGTCACGAATCTTGGTACTGGGATCAATACCGGCAGCCTTGCAGATTGCCTGGGAGCGTGTCGAGCCTATGCCATAAATAGCAGTCAAACCTATGACTGCATGTTTGTTTACAGGAAGATTAATACCCGCAATACGAGCCATCTAAACCATTCTCCAGATTCTTGAGAAAGCCGGCGATTATGCCGCAATCCCAATGATTTATCAACAAATAACCCCTGCTTCAGGCAGAGGTCATTCAAGGTCTTCCCCGCAGGCAGGAAAAACAATCTGTTTTCGTAATAAGGTCAGCCCTGACGCTGCTTGTGGCGCGGATCAGAACAAATTACCCGGACAACGCCATCCCGACGGATAATCCGGCAGTTACGGCACATTTTCTTTACTGAAGCTCTAACTTTCATGAAACTATCCTCACAATCAATCAGCGCAAAGTTCCAGGGCGTGTCTGCGACCTGAAGTTGGCTTTCTTCATCAAGCCTTCATACTGATGGGACATCATGTGTGACTGCAGCTGAGCCAGGAAGTCCATCACCACAACAACAATAATCAGCAATGAAGTACCACCAAAATAAAATGGCACTTTCCAGACCAGAATCAGAAACTCCGGCAGCAGGCAGACCAGGGTCATGTACAGTGCACCCACACCCGTCAGACGGGTCATGACACCATCAATGTACTTGGCAGTCTGTTCACCTGGCCGGATACCCGGAATGAAAGCACCCGCCTTTTTCAGGTTGTCCGCCGTTTCCCGTGCATTAAACACCAGCGCCGTGTAGAAAAAGCTGAAGAAAATAATGGCGGCGGAGTAAAAGATCACATACAGCGGGTGTCCTGGCTGCAACATGCTGAAGAACTGGGACAGCATGCTGCTGGTACCATCCGTATTGCTGAACCAGTGCCCTATGGTACTGGGAAACAGAATGATGCTGGATGCAAAAATCGGCGGGATAACCCCGGCCATATTCAGTTTCAGCGGCAGAAAACTCGGCTGCCCACCCTGCCCGCGCTGGCGGCCACCCATGGCTCCCTGCTGACGGGCATAATTCACCGTGATGCGGCGCTGCCCCCGCTCGACAAAGACCACAAATGCCGTCACCAGGAAAATCAGCGCAATCAGGATGATGACAAAGGCGGGTGGCAACTCGCCATTGCGGGCCAGCTCCAGTGTACCGCCCACCGCACGCGGCAGTCCCGCCACGATACCGGCAAAAATGATCAACGAGATACCGTTGCCGATACCGCGCTCAGTAATCTGCTCACCCAGCCACATCAGAAACAGGGTACCGGTCACCAGAGTCACAACGGTCGTAATGATAAAGCCGACACCGGGATTGATGGCAACAGTTTCACCACCACCGGCAGCCTGCCCCCCCAGTGCAATCGAGACGCCGATACTCTGAAACAGGGCCAGCGCCACCGTTCCATAACGGGTGTACTGGGTTATCTTGCGCCGCCCGGCCTCACCTTCCTTCTTCAGCTGCTCCAGTGTAGGCACCACCGTCGCCAGCAGCTGGATGATGATGGAAGCCGAAATATAAGGCATGATACCGAGCGCAAAAATGCTGAAGCGCTCCAAGGCACCGCCGGAAAACATGTTGAACACCCCGAGAATGGTGCCGCTGTTCTGGTTAAAGAACTGGTTCATCACCTCGGGGTTCACGCCCGGAACCGGGATGAAGGTACCAATGCGGTAGACGATCAGGGCCATCAGCACAAACAGCAGGCGCTGACGGATTTCAACGATATTTCCCAGCCCGCCAAACGAGCCCATTGCGGAGGGTGCCTTGGCCATATTATTAATTATTCCTCGATTCTGCCGCCAGCGGCTTCAATCGCCGCACGCGCGCCCTTGCTGATACCGATGCCCTTGACAGTTACATTGCGATCAATGCCGCCTGACAGAATGATTTTGGCCTGCAGGGCACGGGCATCAACAACACCGGCAGCTTTCAGGCTTTCCAGCGTTACTTCATCACCCGTAACCTTAGCCAGCTCGCTCAAGCGCACTTCCGCGCTCCGGCGACCAATGCGGGACTGGAAACCCATCTTGGGCAAACGGCGTTGCAGCGGCATCTGGCCGCCCTCAAACCCCACCTTGTGGAAGCCGCCGGCACGGGACTTCTGGCCCTTGTGACCACGACCGGCCGTCTTGCCCAGACCAGAGCCGATACCACGTCCGACACGGGTTCTGGCCTTGCGGCTGCCCGGAGCCGGGCTCAGGGTATTCAATTTCATTTCAGGCTTCCTCTACTTTCAGCATGTAGGAAATCTTGTTGATCATGCCACGGTTTTCCGGCGTATCAGTAACCACGACCGGTGTGTTGATTCTGCGGATTCCCAGTCCCCTGGCGCAATGCTGGTGGCTTTTCAGACGGCCACTCAGGCTGCGTACCAGTGTCAGCTTTACCTGTTTTGCATCAGACATGACAACCTCCGTTTTCAGGCCTTGATTTCTTCAACGGTCTTGCCACGCTTGGCGGCAATCATCTCCGGGTCATGCATGGCAGCCAGACCGGCAATGGTTGCACGTACAACGTTCCCCGGATTACGGGTGCCGATACACTTGGACAGTACGTTACGTACACCGGCCACCTCCAGCACGGCACGCATGGCCCCACCGGCGATGACACCCGTACCGTCAGAAGCCGGCTGCATGTAGACGGTGGCAGCTCCGATGGAGTGCCGGACCGGGTATTGCAGGGTACCATCAACCAGTGCCACGTTAACCATGCTCTTGCGCGCCTGCTCCATGGCCTTCTGGATCGCAGCCGGCACTTCACGTGCCTTGCCATAACCGAAGCCCACTTTGCCATTGCCGTCACCGACCACTGTCAGGGCAGTAAAACTGAAGATACGGCCACCCTTGACCACCTTGGATACACGATTGACGTGTACCAGTTTTTCCTGCATGCCGTCAGCAGCTGCTGTTGTATTTTCTGGCTTTGCCATTGTCAGAACCCTTAAAACTTCAGGCCGGCTTCACGCGCGGCATCCGCCAGCGCCTTGATGCGGCCATGATACTTGAAACCGGAACGGTCAAATGCCACCGACTCGACGCCCTGCGCACGGGCCCGTTCGGCAATCAGTCTGCCGACAGCCGCTGCAGAAACCGCATTTCCGGTATAGGCGTCACCTGCCCGCAAATCCTTTTCGACCGTGGAAGCCGCCGCCAGAACACGATCGCCCGTCGGAGCGATGATCTGGGCATAGATATGGCGCGGTGTACGATGGACGCACAGACGATTAACCTGCAACTCACGCATTTTGCTGCGTGAACGTTTGCTGCGCCGGATACGGTTTGCTTTCTTATCCATTTACGCCACCTTACTTCTTTTTGGCTTCCTTACGGACAACGGTTTCATCGGCATACTTGACACCCTTGCCCTTATAAGGCTCAGGAGCACGATAGGCACGAATGTCGGCAGCCACCTGCCCGACCTTCTGCTTGTCGATACCGCGAACGATGATTTCAGTCTGACTCGGGGTTTCCACCGTCACACCCTGCGGCATTTCATGCACAACCGGATGTGAAAAACCCAGTGACAGATTGAGCTTGTTACCTTGTGCCTGGGCACGATAACCGATACCAACCAGCTGCAACTTGCGTTCAAAGCCTTCGCTGACACCCCTGACCATGTTGCGGATCAACGCACAGGCGGTTCCCGCCTGGGCCCAGCCGTTTTCGGCATTCTCACGGGCATTGAATTTCAGTGTCCCGCCATCCTGAACCACCTCGACGGACGGATGCATGACAAAATCAAATGCACCCTTGCCACCCTTGATATTCAGGTTCTGACCATTGATTTTGACCTCAACACCTTTCGGCACTGAGAGTCCCCTTTTTGCGATACGTGACATGACAACCTGCCTACCTTATTCCACCAAACAGATGACTTCGCCACCCTGCCCGGCCGCACGTGCAGCACGATCGCTCATGACACCGGAAGAAGTCGAAATAATGGCAATACCGTAACCGCCCATGACCTTCGGCAGCTCATCCTTACCTCGGAACACACGCAGGCCGGGCCGACTGGCACGGCTGATGCGGCTGATGACCGGTTTGCCCTGAAAATACTTCAGACTGACAGAAATCAGTGGCTTGCCACTATTTTCGTCGACCTGATAACTATTGATATAGCCTTCATCAACCAGCACATTCAGAACGGCTTTCTTCATTCTGGAAGCGGGAAAAGAAACACTGGCCTTGTGCGCACCCTGGGCATTGCGGATTCTGGTCAGCATATCAGCAATCGGATCACTCATACTCATGCTTAAACCCTCCTCACCAGCTTGACTTGGTCAAACCGGGAACATCACCACGCATGGCCGCTTCACGCAGCTTGTTGCGGCACAAACCAAACTTGCGGTAAACCGCATGCGGACGCCCGGTCAGGTTACAGCGACGCTGAACCCGGCTGGCACTGCCGTCACGCGGCAATTTCTGCAGTCTGGTGCTGGCGGCCATGACTTCCTCATAGCTGCTCTGGGGGTTGCTGATGATCGCCTTGAGTTCGGCGCGCTGGGCCGCATATTTCTGCACGGCTTTGATGCGCTTGGCCTCACGGGCGATCATGGATTTCTTTGCCATGAATTCGTATCCTCTTACTGTTTAAAGGGGAACTTGAAGGCCTCCAGCAGAGACCGCCCCTCCTCGTCAGTTTTTGCATTGGTGGTAATGGTGATATTCATACCACGCAAGGCATCAATCTTGTCATAATCAATTTCCGGAAAAATGATCTGTTCCTTGACGCCCATGTTGTAGTTGCCACGACCATCAAATCCCTTCGGATTCAGGCCCCGGAAATCGCGGATACGAGGTATGGAAACATTGATCAGACGATCCAGAAACTCATACATCTGATCCCTGCGCAAGGTTACTTTGCAGCCGATCGGCCAGCCATCACGAATCTTGAACCCGGCAATCGACTTGCGGGTCATGGTCACAATCGGTTTCTGACCGGCAATACTGGCCATGTCACCCACCGCGTGCTCAATCACCTTCTTGTCGCCAACAGCCTCGCCCAAACCCATGTTCAGGGTGATTTTGGTGATCTTTGGCACTTCCATTACATTTTGGTACCCATGCTTCCTGGTCAGCTCTGCGACCACAGTATCATGGTAATACTGCCGTAACCTTGACATTAAAAAAACCTCAAGCGTCTACACGCTCACCGTTGGATTTAAAGACACGGACCTTCTTCCCTTCCAGGAGCTTGAATCCAACCCGGTCTCCCTTGCCTGTTGCAGGGTTGACCAGCATGACATTGGACACATCCAGCGGCATTTCCTTTTCCACAATACCGCCCTGGACACCCAGTGTCGGATTGGGCTTCTGATGCTTTTTCACCAGATTGATACCCTGAACCAGAACCTTGCCATTGGCAAAAACCTGGGTCACTGAACCACGACGACCTTTGTCTTTGCCTGTGATAATGACCACCTGGTCATTCTTATGAATCTTGCGCATTTCCTGCTACCTGCCTTGCTGTTCCGACGGCCTTACAGCACCTCAGGTGCCAGCGAAATAATCTTCATGAAACGCTCGCTACGCAGCTCGCGGGTCACGGGCCCGAAAATACGGGTACCGATCGGCTCCAGCTTGTTGTTCAGCAGGACAGCGGCATTGCCGTCAAAACGGATCACGGAACCATCACGACGACGCACACCACTGGCTGTACGAACCACAACCGCGTTATACACATCGCCTTTTTTGACCTTGCCGCGCGGGATGGCATCCTTGATGCTGACCTTGATCACATCACCGATACCGGCATAACGACGGTGTGAGCCGCCCAGTACCTTGATGCACATGACGCGCTTGGCACCACTATTGTCCGCAACCTGCAACACTGACTGCATCTGGATCATTTGCTGTTCTCCACATTAAGCCTGATCGGGGGCACGCTCAACGACCCTGATCAAGGTCCAGTGCTTGGTCTTGGACAGGGGACGGCATTCCTTGAACAGGACAACATCACCGACCTTGCACTCATTGTTTTCATCATGAACGTGATATTTTTTTGAGCGCCTGATGAACTTCCCGTACAGGGGATGCATCATCTGGCGTTCCATCAGCACAACAATGGACTTGTCCATCTTGTCACTGACAACCCGCCCCATCAGGCTGCGCTCTACGCTTGCTTCTACGCTCATCCTTGTTCACCTGCACTTTTCTGCTCTGTCATCAGGGTTCTGATGCGCGCAATTTCACGACGTACCCGCTTCATCTCTGAAGGACGCGACAGCTGACCGGCAGCCTGCTGCATCCGTAGCTTGAACTGTTCCTGCAGATTCTCGGTGAGCTCGGCTTTCAGCTCCTCAGCCGACTTCTGGCGTAATTCTGCTGCTTTCATCACATCACCTGACGGGTAACAAAGGTTGTCTTGAAGGGCAACTTGGCGGCTGCCAGTCTGAATGCCTCACGTGCGGCCTCTTCCGGCACACCCTGCATCTCAAACAGTACCCGGCCAGGCTGAATCTGGGCCACCCAGTATTCCACATTACCCTTGCCCTTACCCATCCGGACTTCCAGGGGCTTTTTACTGATCGGCTTGTCAGGAAACACGCGAATCCAGATTTTCCCACCCCGGCGCACGTGGCGACTGATGGCACGGCGCCCGGCCTCAATCTGACGTGCCGTCATGCGACCACGCTCAACCGCCTTCAATCCGTACTCACCAAAGCTGACTTTGTTGCCTACCTGAGCCAGACCACGGTTACGGCCTTTGAATTGCTTGCGGAACTTCGTTCTTTTGGGCTGTAACATTTCAAACCTCTATCACTTCTTCTTGCCGCGACCAGGGTTGTTACCCGGCTTCGCTGCCTGCTTCTGCTCAAGGTCAAAAACCTCGCCCTTGAAAATCCACACCTTGATGCCGATGATGCCGTAGGTCGTCAGGGCCTCGGCAGTGGCATAGTCAATGTCGGCACGCAGGGTGTGCAGTGGTACCCGGCCCTCACGGTACCACTCGGTCCGCGCAATCTCCGCACCATTCAGGCGCCCGGAAACACTGACCTTGATACCCAAAGCGCCCAGGCGCATGGCATTGCCGACCGCACGCTTCATGGCACGACGGAACATGATGCGTCGCTCCAGCTGGCTGGCGATGCTTTCCGCCACCAGTTGCGCATCCAGTTCGGGCTTACGGATTTCCTCGATATTGAGCTTCACGTTATTGACGTGCAGCCCCATGATCTGTGCCACCTCTTCGCGCAGACGCTCAATGTCCTCACCCTTCTTGCCGATCACCATCCCCGGACGGGCCGTATGAATGGTGATGAAGGCAGACTTGGCCGGGCGTTCGATCTGGATGCGACTGACAGAGTGCTCTTTCAGGCGCTTTTTCAGATAAGCGCGCACTTCCAGGTCCTTGTGCAGGAAGCTGGCATAATCCTTGCCTTCCGCATACCACTTGGAGCGCCAGTCGGAGGCAATACCCAGACGCATGCCTATCGGATGTACTTTCTGACCCATATCAAACCTCGACCTCAGTCACCGACCATCACAGTGATATGACTGGTACGCTTCAAAATTCGGTTGGCGCGACCTTTGGCACGAGGCTGGATACGCTTCATCGTAGGCCCCTGGTCGACAAAAACCCGCTTCACGGACAGCTCATCAATATCCGCACCTTCATTGTGCTCGGCATTCGCAATCGCCGACTCCAGCACCTTCCGCATAATGGCTGCACCTTTTTTAGGACTGAAAGCCAGAATATTCAGGGCCTTGTCAACCGGCAAACCACGAATCTGGTCCGCAACCAGGCGGCCTTTCTGGGGTGAGAGACGCGCAAAGCGCAAACGGGCTGCAACTTCCATCTTTCTACCCCCTTACTTCTTCGACTTCTTGTCCGCCGCATGACCACGATAAGATCGTGTCAGCGCGAACTCGCCCAGCTTATGGCCAACCATATTTTCATTGACCAGCACAGGCACATGCTGCTTGCCGTTATGAACAGCAATCGTCAATCCCACCATTTCCGGCAGGATCATGGAGCGACGGGACCAGGTTTTGATCGGTCTGCGATCACTCCTGGCTACGGCGTCGTCAACTTTCTTTATCAAGTGATGGTCTACAAACGGACCTTTTTTCAGTGAGCGTGGCACAGCCTAATCCCCTTACTTCTTGTTCCGGCGCCGGACAATCATCTTGTCAGTGCGTTTGTTGCTACGGGTCTTGTAACCCTTGGTCGGAACGCCCCAAGGAGTAACCGGATGACGGCCACCGGAAGTACGGCCTTCACCACCGCCATGCGGATGATCAATCGGATTCATGGCCACACCCCGAACCGTCGGACGCACACCACGCCAGCGCTTGGCACCCGCCTTGCCCAGCTTGGTCAGCGAGTGCTCGGAGTTACTGACCTCACCAATGGCCGCACGGCACTCGACCGGCACCTTGCGCATTTCACCGGAACGCAGGCGGATCGTGGCATGATTCCCTTCCTTGGCCACCAGCTGCACGGAAGTTCCGGCACTGCGAGCCAGCTGGGCACCCTTGCCCGGCTTCATCTCCACACAATGAACAACAGAGCCGACCGGGATATTGCGCATCGGCAGGCAGTTACCGACAGCAATCGGTGCATGCTGACCAGAAACCACGCTGTCACCAGCTTTCAGCCCTCTGGGGGCAATAACATAACGCCGCTCACCATCCGCATACAATAGCAGGGCAATATTTGCGCTACGGTTGGGGTCATATTCCAAACGTTCGACACGGGCCGGAATATCATCCTTGCGGCGCTTGAAGTCAATGATCCGGTAATGCTGACGATGCCCACCACCAATGTGACGCACGGTAATGCGACCATTATTGTTGCGCCCGCCATGCTTGCTCTTGCGATCCAGCAGAGCCTTGCATGGCTCTCCCTTGTGCAGTTCCTTATTAACCACCCGCACCACAAAACGGCGACCGGGGGATGTTGGTTTTGCCTTAACGACTGCCATGACTCACCTGTACCTTATTCTGCCGAAGCATCCAGAGTTTGACCTTCAGCCAGGCGTACATAAGCCTTTTTCCAGTCACTCCGCTTACCCGGACGACGACCGAAATTCTTTTGTTTGCCCTTGACGTTGACGGTACGAACCTGATCAACCTGAACCTCAAACAATGCTTCGACCGCCTGTTTCACATCCTGCTTGCTGGCCTTGCGAGCCACCTTGAAGACGTACTGATTGGCCACTCCAGACAGACCAACCGATTTCTCGGTCATGCGCGGGGCCAACAATACATTAAACAACTGCTCCTGATTCATGCCAGCCACTCCTGAACTTTCTGCACAGACGCCGAGGTCATCACCACTTTTTCGTGACGCACCAGACTGACAGGATTCAACTCCGACACCAGCAGGAACTCACAATACGGAAGGTTGCGCGAACCCAGCAGCACATTGGCATTGTCAATATCACTGACCAGCAGCACGTCACTGGTACCGAATGCCTGCAGCGTTGCCAGCATGGATTTGGTTTTTGCTTCCGCCAGTTCCAGCGCATCAACCACCACCAGACGCTCCTGACGCACCAGCTCGGAGAAGATGGACTTCATGGCGGCACGGTACATTTTCTTGTTGAGCTTCTGGGTGTAGTCGCGCGGACGCGCTGCAAAGATCACCCCACCATGCCGCCACAGCGGGCTGCGGGTTGTCCCTGCACGCGCACGGCCCGTCCCTTTCTGACGAAAGGGCTTGGAGCCGCCGCCACTGACATCGGAGCGTGTTTTCTGCGCCTTGGTTCCGGCACGTCCGCCTGCCATATAGGCGACGACTGCCTGATGCACCAGCCCCTCATTGAAGTCGCGTCCGAATACCGCCTCATCCACCGACACGGTACCGCCATTTGCCACCTGCAATTCCATCTTGAAACCCTTATCCCTTCACTGAGTGCTTAATGGATACATTGCCACCCTTGGGGCCTGGCACCGCACCCTTGACCAGAAGCAGATTGCGCTCGGCATCAACCCGGATCACTTCAAGTGCCTGAGTCGTCACCGCAACTGCACCCATGTGCCCGGTCATCTTCTTGCCTGGAAACACGCGCCCCGGCGTCTGGTTCTGACCGGTTGAACCCGGCACCCGATGTGAGCGCGAGTTGCCGTGAGTGGCATCCTGACCCCGGAAGTTGTGGCGCTTGATGGTACCGGCATAACCCTTACCAATGCTGACCCCCGACACATCCACCTTCTGCCCGGCTTCAAACAAGGCAACCGTCAACTCCGCTCCAGGCTGGTATTCAGCAGCAGACTCCACCCGTGACTCACGCACAAAGGTACCGGCAGCCACGCCCGCCTTGGCAAAGTGCCCGGCTGCAGCCTTGTTCACACGCGAACTCCTGCGCGCACCAACAGACAACTGGATGGCTTCATAACCATCAGTCTCGGCGGTTTTCACCTGAGACACGCGATTCGGCTCAACTTCCAACACGGTGACTGGAACCGAATCACCAGAATCACCGAAAATACGGGTCATACCGATCTTGCGACCCAGTAGACTGATAGCCATCTGCTTACCTCTTCACTACTCTGAGCGAGTCCATGTGCTGCTTTCTTGTCCGCTAAAAATCAGGCCCGACAAATGCCGAGCCGAAGAAAGCCGCGCATTATATACAGAAAATCAACGCACGTTAAGCATTAATTACGATTAGTTCAGTTTTATCTGCACATCCACACCGGCAGCCAGATCCAGCTTCATCAACGCATCGACGGTTTTGTCAGTCGGGTCAATGATATCCATCAGGCGCTTGTGAGTACGGATCTCATACTGGTCCCGGGCATCCTTGTTGACGTGCGGAGAAATCAGGATGGTATGGCGTTCAATACGGGTCGGCAGGGGAATCGGCCCCTTGACACGCGCTCCCGTGCGCTTGGCCGTCTCGACGATCTCCATCGCGGAACGGTCAATCAGGCGGTGGTCAAACGCTTTCAGGCGAATACGGATTCTCTGGTCAGACATAGCTTTTTACTCAATAATTTTAGCAACAACACCCGCACCGACAGTCCGGCCACCTTCGCGAATCGCAAAACGCAAGCCCTCTTCCATCGCAATCGGAGCAATCAGTGAGACCGTCATCTTGACATTGTCACCCGGCATCACCATTTCAACATCTTCCGGCAGGTCACAGGCACCAGTTACATCCGTAGTCCGGAAATAAAACTGTGGCCGGTAGCCCTTGAAGAACGGCGTATGACGCCCCCCTTCTTCCTTGGACAGCACGTAAACTTCCGCCTCAAATCTGGAGTGCGGCTTGATGGAACCCGGCTTGCACAGTACCTGACCCCGCTCCACATCCTCGCGCTTGGTACCCCGCAGCAACAGGCCCACGTTGTCACCCGCCTGCCCCTGATCCAGCAGCTTGCGGAACATTTCAACACCCGTCACCGTGGTTTTCTGGGTCGCACGAATGCCGACAATCTCGACTTCCTCACCCACCTTGACCACACCACGCTCAATACGACCGGTCACCACCGTACCGCGACCGGAAATGGAGAACACGTCTTCCACCGGCATCAGGAACGGCTTGTTCAGATCGCGCTGGGGAAGCGGAATGTACTTGTCCACCACCCGCATCAGTTTCCAGATGCAGGCATACTCCGGCGCTGCCGGGTCGGTGCTCGTCGATGTCATGGCGTGC
>JAGRJD010000163.1 GCA_020442915.1 Thiothrix sp.
TCGAGGACAACTGCTTCATCGGTGCGCGCTCGGAAGTGGTGGAGGGTGTGATCGTGGAGGAAGGTTCGGTCATTTCCATGGGGGTCTATATCGGCCAGAGCACCCGCATCTATGACCGTGAAAACGACACCATCCTGTACGGCCGCATTCCGGCAGGCTCGGTGGTAGTCTCCGGCAACCTGCCCGCCAGTGACGGCAGGTACAGCCTGTACTGTGCCGTGATCGTCAAGCGGGTGGATGAAAAAACCCGTGCCAAGGTGGGTATCAACGAACTGTTACGCGATATTTAAAAAAAAACCAGCCCACCCGACTCCCTGCGCTGACGGGCGACAGGGAGTCCCCCCTGAAAATCCGGGAAACCCGGGCTAATACCCTGACATTTCCAGATATCCGTAGCCCACCGGCCTGCCACCATCCGCTTCCACCACCCGTACCGCCCCTTCCCAGTACACCACGGCAGTACGCAGCTGCTGTGCATCCAGCAGCGCTTCCACCCGCCAGTGACGCTTAAGCGTCGGCACGGCCAGCTCCCAGACCACCGGATAACGGCGCCCGTCTTCCGCTTCCCAGAAACGCAGCGGCTGCAGCTGCACCGTATCCGTCCCGAGACGCGTCACCTGGCCGTCGGCGGCGATCCAGCTGCCGGCATTATGCGTATCCGCCTGACCATCGGCACGGCGCAGATGGAAAAACATCAGCTCGTGCCCGTCATCCAGCTGCAGGGAAAACCAGTCCCAGCCCACCTGTCCGTCACCCAGCACACTGGTGCTCCACTCACGATCCAGCCAGGAGGTGCCCGTGACCGGATAGGTTTCAGTCCCCGAGCGCAGGGTGCCACGGGTGGCCAGCCGGGTGAAAGAATAATAGTAGGAGGCATTGCCCGGTTCATGGCTTTTCACACTCAGCCCCTGCTCCCCCTGCAATACCGGCGGCTTTTGCGGTACCAGCGTCAGGTCGAGACTGAAATCGACTGCCTTCACCTGCACCTGCCAGGGGAAATCTCCCCTGCCCTGTCCCAGCAGCTGCCAGTCCTCCAGCCAGACCCGGAACGGCTGTTGTGCCTGCCCGGCCAGCCCGAGCGCCCCCCGTGCCAGGCGCTGCTCAAAGTGATGCTGCCGGGCCACCACATCGGTCAGGGCCACATGCGCCATCCATACCTGCCGGGTGGCCCAAGGGGATGGATTATCCGGTGCCGCAGGGGCCAGTGCATTGCGGAAAAACGTGACCTGATAACCGAAGTGACGCCCCTGAGCGGTGTTCAGGTTGCCGGTGACATACCACCACTCACTGCGGAAACCGGGGTGGACGGCATGTTCTGCCGGGAAGGCAAAGGGCCGGGGAGTCAGGGCGCGTTCAAAACCGGCCACATCGGTCCCGCCCAGCAACGCGTCCAGCCGCCAGCCTGCCGGGGCAGTTGTTGGGCGTTCACACCCGGAGAGAGTGGCCAGCAGCAGGCACAGACTCAGCACCGGTAGGGGTAAATGTGCAAAATGGCATTTCATTCCGGCCAGTTTCCCCTGTAACATGCCCCGACACAAGTACCCGTCACCGGAGCCTGCCATGAGCCTGAGCCACGACCTGCTGGCCCTTGCCAGCCGCATTGAAACCCGCCTGCCCTTTCCGGCAGTCACCGGCCTGTACTTTCCGCCCCTGCATCAGGATGGTGTGTTCCGGGACGAGTTCGGCTTCGTGTTTCTGGAGGGGGGTGCCATCGGGCCGTTCTATGTCAGCCTGGGGGATACCCTGCCACGCCTGTGGCAGCAGTACCCGCAGCCGGCGCAGGCCCAACCATCCCTGTGGCAGCTGCTGGACGGCCTCAACGGTCGTGACCCGTGTGCGCGGGCTCTGGCCATCGGTGCCTACAATGCCCTCAGCCAGCAGGTGCTGCAGCGGGCCGGCTACCCGCTCCAGACCCGCAAAAGCCGTACCGACACCGATCAGGCTACGGGGGGGCCGGTCGGCATGGTGGGTTATTTCTGCCCACTGGTGGAACGGCTGGTAGCCCAGGGCACGGCGGTGGTGGTGCTGGAATACCTGCCCGAGCGCATCAATCCGCATCCGCTGGTACGCTACACGCCGACACCTGCCGGACTCCGGGCCTGTACCCAGATCATCTGCAGCGCTTCCACCCTGATCAATGACACCCTGGAAAGTATTGTCAGCGCCTGTCCGCAGGCACAATCCTTCAGGCTGATCGGCCCCAGTGCCGGCGGACTGCCGGATGGGGTTTTTGCCCATGGGGTTGATCAGGTCGGTGCCAGCACCTTCCGGGATGCTGCGGCCCTGTCAGCACGGCTGGACCGGGGTGAACCTTGGGGAAACAGCAGTGAGAAATACGAAATCAGCCGTCCGGATTATCCGGGGCTGGAGGCACTGCTGCAGGCGCTGCCACAGCCAGATCGTAGCTGATCACCACGCCCTTGAGGCGCAGGGCCACCAGCAGGGGATGACACAGGTCTGCCGGCAGGCGCAGACGGTAGCCTCCGAAAAAACAGCGGTGCACATCCAGGTACAGGGTTTCCAGCTCGACATCATGTCGCTGTCCCCGGCACAGGCTTTCCAGCATGGCCAGCACCGGCGTCTGCTTCACATCCGAGAAATACAGCCAGCGCCGGTCACGGTTGAAAAATACATGGCCGATACCCAGGTAATAAAAAATGGCTTTTTCGCTGGTCGAAGCCGGCAGGTCACGACGCTTGCCCTGAATCCGGGTGGTCGTATTGAGCAGGTAGTCGGGTACCGGATTCACGGTGATCTCCAGACGCCGGTGCCGGAATCTGTCATGGCTTGGCATGCCCCATCCATCAGCGCGCAAAGCACCCATTATAAGTGCCGGCGCGTGTTTCCGGTGATTTTTCTGCAACGGCAACGTTAATGTTTCCTACCGGCTGTCGGTATTACAATCGGCACCTCCCTGATACTGACGACAACGCACGCATGAAAACCAAGCTTATCCCACCCCGCTACCACACCCTGCTGTGGGTTCTGTGCCTGTTTCTGGGCATCAGCCTGCTGACCCGGCTCGGGCTGATGTTCTTCGAGGGCGACCCCGGCCATTTCCGGCCCCTGCCCCTGCTGAAAATCCTGGGGGTCGGACTGGTACACGACCTGGCCGCCGGGGTGTATGTGCTGGTGCCTTTCGGCCTGCTGGCGCTGTTCACGGGCAACGGCCCCCGGGGACGACGCCTGTATGCCTTGCTGGCGACCGGAACCCTGGGACTGGCCATTTTCGGCTTCCTGTTCACCGCCATGGCCGAAGGGACCTTCTGGAATGAGTTTTCGGTACGGTTCAACTTCATTGCGGTGGACTATCTGGTTTATACCCGTGAAGTGCTGGGCAACATCTGGCAATCCTATCCGGTGGGCTGGCTGCTGGGGGCACTGGGACTGATCGCCCTGCTGCTGCTGACACTGCTGCTGAAGCCGTTCTGGCGCGTGGCCATGGGCGACGGCGGCAGCCTGCCCCGGCGACTCGTGCTGACACTGGTGCTGCTGGCATTACCGGTGCTGAGCTTCCGGCTCGTGGGGGATCAGGTGCGTGAAGTGCTGGACACACCGGCAGAACAGGAACTGGCCGGCAACGGTTATTACGAATTCATGCGTGCCTTCCGCTCCAACAATCTGGATTACTTCAAATTCTACAAGGTGCTGCCGGATACCGTGGTCACGACCCGGCTGCGGCAGGAAATCCTGCTGGGCCAGCCTGACACCCGCTTTGTCGCCGGAGACATGCCGGCCACGCGCCAGGTCATCGCCGAGCAGGCCCCCAACCACCGGCATCTGGTACTGGTTTCGATTGAAAGCCTGGGGGTGGATTATGTCGAAGCCTTCGGTGGCCAGCCGGGCCTGACTCCGAACCTGGACCAGCTGGCCGCTGAAGGCATGACCTTCAGCCAGCTCTACGCCACCGGTCTGCGCACCGTGCGCGGTCTGGAAGCACTCACGCTTTCCATTCCGCCCACCCCCGGCCATGCGGTACCGGTACGCGAACACAATACCGGCCTGCAGACCCTGGGCGGTGTCCTGAAAGCCAACGGCTACCAGCCTTTCTACATTTACGGTGGTTACAGTTATTTCGACAATATGGAAAATTTCTTTGCCGGCAACGGTTATACCGTAATCGACCGCACCCAGGTACCGGACAGCGAAATCCACCATGAAACCATCTGGGGCATTGCCGATGAGGACATCCTGCGCAAGGCCATTCAGGTCATCGGTACACAGGCCGCCCGGGGCGAGCGGGTTTTCGCCCACATCATGACAACCTCCAACCATCGTCCCTATACCTATCCGGAAGGCCGGATCGACATTCCCTCCGGCAGCGGGCGCGAGGGTGCGGTGAAGTACACCGACTGGGCCATCGGCGACTTCATGCAGCGTGCCAGCCGGGAGCCCTGGTTTGCCGATACCGTGTTTGCCTTTGTTGCCGACCACACCTCGCATGGGCGCGGGCGCACGGACCTGCCCCCGGAAAACTATCACATTCCGCTGATTGTCTATGCCCCCGGCCTCATCACACCCCGGCAGATCGACAAACTCGCCTCCCAGATCGATGTCGCCCCCACCCTGCTCGGGCTGTTGGGCATCAGTTATGAATCACGGTTTTTCGGCCAGGACATGCTGCACAGCAATGACCGGCACCAGCGGGCCTTCATGGCCAACTACCTGACGGTCGGCTATCTGGAAAACCACAAGGTGGTTGAGCTTGGCCCCAAACAGTCGGCAAGCGTGGTCGATGCCACAACCGGAGCGGCACTGCCCCTGGATGAAAACCGGGAGCTGGTGGATGATGTGGTGGCCTATTACCAGACCGCTTCACGGGAGCTGCACCGCATTGCCGGAAACAAACCTGCCGGAGCCACTCAGTAAGCCTCTGCAGGCTTTTGCAAACACCGGACCAGGGCGGCACTGCCTGAAACAGGCGGTGCCGCCGCAGGACAATCCCTGCCCGGTTACGCCATTACCCGCGTCCCGCCAGCACCGGTGCGGTCATTCTGGCATCATAGTTACGGGCCTGGGCCAGGTAGGCATCATAGCTTGCCACCACCCTGGCGACATCCTCATGCTCCTGCACCAGCCCGGCCTTGACCTCTTCCCAGGCATCCTGCTGGGCCTTGATGACGTCATCCGGAAGCGGCAGAAACGCGACACCATCCGCCGTCAGCTTCTCCAGTGCCAGGGCATTGAAGTAATCAAACTGGGCCACGGTTTCAGTATTCACCGCCAGGGCGGCCGCTTCACAGATGGCCTGCAGATCCCCGGGCAGCTCATCCCATTTTTCCTGATTGAACACCACCGCCAGACCGGCACCGGGCTCCAGGAAACCGGACAGGTAGCAGATTTTGCAGATTTTCTGCAGGCCGAACGCCTGATCCAGCATCGGCCCCACCCACTCCGCCGCATCAATCGCACCCGACTGCAGCGCCTGGAAAATCTCCGGGGGGGGCGTCAGCACGGCATTCACTCCCAGCTTGCGCATCACCTCGCCCCCCAGACCGGCAATACGCATGTTCAGGCCCTTGAGATCATCCAGCTTTTCAATGGGCTTCCTGAACCAGCCGCCAGCCTGCACGTTGGAATTACCGCAGTACAAGGGCTTCAGCTTGCGCTCGGCATAAATCCCGTCCCAGATTTTCTGGCCACCACCCCAGATCAGCCAGGCCGCCATCTCATTGGAGGTCATGCCGAACGGCACGCCCGTAAACCAGTGCAGGGCCGGATTCTTGCCCGCACTGTAGTAGGTCGGACCATGCCCCACCGGCACATTACCGGCCTGCACCGCATCCTCCACCCCGAACGGTGGCACCAGCTCACCGGCACCAGACACCTCAAAACGGAGGCGTCCATCCGACATGGCCGCCACTTTCCCGGCAAAGGCGGTGATATTGGTTCCCACCCCCGGCGCCGCTTTGGGAAACGCGGTCGGCAGTTTCCAGTTCAGGCCGGGCCGGTCCTCGGCCAGCACCGGATTCAGCATGACCGTCGCACCCAGACCGGCTACGACACTTCCCGTTAAAAACTGTCTACGTTTCATGACATGTCCTCCAGATGAAGATAATTACATTCGTCAGCCATGACCGGGCAGCCAGGTGGCCAGCGCCGGAAACAGCATGATCATGGCCAGCACCAGCAACTGCAGGACCACAAAAGGCACCACGCCCCGGTAAACCAGCAGGGTATTCAGGTCGGCAGGTGCTGCAGAGCGGAAGTAAAACAGGGCAAAACCAAAGGGCGGCGTGAGAAAGCTGGTCTGGAGATTCATGGCCAGCAGCACCGCAAACCAGACCGGTGAAATATCCCCTCCCAGCACCACCGGCCCCAGCAGGGGCACTACAATATAAATGATCTCCACCGCCTCCAGAATGAAACCCAGCAGAAACACGATCAACATGATCACCAGCAGCGCACCCCACTCCCCCAGCGGCAGCATCTGCATCCACTTCGCCACCTCATGCTCCCCGCCCAGCCCCCGGAACACCAGCGACAGCAGCGAGGCGGCAATGATAATGCCGAAGACCATTCCGGAAATCTTGATGGTTTCCACCGCCACCGGCTGCAACAGCCGGGTACGCACCAGGGTCCAGCCGGCCACCAGCACACCGGCCAGCATGACAGCACTGGCAATCATGGCCAGTATCAGCCCGGCCCCCTGGGTCAGGGGCTGGCCACCACTCACGGTACGCAGACCCACCAGTACCAGCGCTCCCGCCCCGGCAGCCAGCACCAGCAGCCGCCCCGCACGCGCCATCTGTGCGTGTGCTGCCAGCAGCAAGGCGCCGATCGCCCCCAGCCCCGCCGCCTCGGTCGGTGTGGCCACCCCGGCCAGAATCGAACCCAGTACCGCGACAATCAGCATCAGGGTCGGCAGGAAAGCCCCGACCAGCCGGAGCCAGCCGGCGATACCGGCGACTGCCAGCGGCCTGCGGGCATCCGTCCGGGGCAGGGTCCAGAAGACATACAGGCCATACAACAGCACCAGCAGCAATCCCGGTATCACGGCACCGGCAAACAGGTCTCCCACCGAGACGGCATCGGGTGCAAAATTGCCGGCCTTCTGCTGCGCCTCGGTATACACATTGCCGATCTGGTCCCCGAGCAGCACCAGCAGCACTGAAGGTGGAATGATCTGCCCCAGGGTACCACAGGCACAGATCAGCCCGGCAGCAGGGGCTCGGGGAATCCCGGCCTGCAGCATCGGGCGCAGCCCCACCATCACCAGCATGACCACCGTGGCCCCCACAATGCCGGTGGAGGCGGCAATCATGGTGGACAGCAGCAGTACCGACAGCGCCATGCCGCGTGCCGATCCGCCCATGACCTGCGCCAGCACCTCCAGCATGCGTTCCGCCAGCCGTGCCCGCTCCAGCAGCACCCCCATCAACACAAACAGGGGCACCGCCATCAGCAGCGGATTGGACATGATGCCCCAGACCCGTGCCGGATAAAGCTGCAGCAGGCCGAGATCAAACACCCCGGCAAAATGCCCGGCCAGCGCCACCAGCAGGGGAACCCCGGCAATGGCCAGCATTGCCGGCAGGCCGCTCAGAATGCCGGCAAACAGGCCCAGCACCAGCAGCACCAGAAACAGTTCCTGTACCATCATGCCGGCGTCTTTGGCTGCCACTGGAGCAGCACTGCAGCGATACCCTGCACAATGGTGAGGGCTGCAGCAACGGGGAGTGCGGTTTTGACCAGATACAGGCCCGGCAGGCCGCCGGTTTCGACCGCAGCCTCCTGAATCTGCCAGGCGTACTGCAGCGAGGGCAGCCAGGCCCAGATAAGCAGGCTGAATACCGGAATCAGCATGAAAACCAGTCCGAAGGCATCCAGCCTGTGCAGGTAGTCAGCCCCCAGATGCTCGGCAAAAATGTCCACACGCACATGGCCGGCACGGGCCAGCGTGACCGGCACGGAAAAAACCAGCAGCACCGCAAACACATAGGAGGCCGCATCCTGCAACTGAATGAAGCCGATGCCAAAGCCGTAACGCAGCACGACAATGATCAGCACCACGCTGACCAGCACGCTCAGGGCTGCCATACAGAGCCAGACCGTCATCCGGTCCAGCCATTGTGCGAGTTTCAGATACATGATGAACCGGTTGCCAGGCTGAAAAAGTCCATGCCATTTCATGCGCCGGCAGCAAAACTGTCAAGCCCTGACTGCAGCTTGCGGCCAAAATGTGCTATTAGTGCCGCCTTGACTGACTATCCTGCCCTCCGGAGCCCGGCATGAATATCCAGCACTGCCATAATTTTGCAGACTTCAGGCGTCTGGCCAGACGGCGCCTGCCTGCGCCCCTGTTTCATTACATTGACGGGGGCGCAGAAGACGAGACGACCCGGGAACGCAATACGGCAGCCTTTGGACGGGTTGCACTGGTGCCGGATGCCCTGGCGGACCTGAGCGGTCTGGACATTTCCACCACCGTGCTGGGCCGCCGGCTGGAGATGCCCCTGTTCTGTGCGCCGACCGGGATGTCACGCCTGTTTCACCCTGATGGCGAGCGGGCCGTGGCACAGGCTGCCGCCCGTGCAGGCACTTATTACAGCCTGTCCACCCTGTCGACACACAGCATCGAGACCATCGGAGAGACGACGGCAGGTGCGAAGATGTTCCAGATTTACATCCACAAGGACCGTTCACTGACGACGGAATTCATCGAGCGCTGCAGGGCGGCCCGTTTTGATGCACTCTGCCTCACCGTGGATACCCTCGTGAGCGGTAATCGTGAACGCGACAAACGCACCGGCCTGACCATGCCGCCGCGCCTGGGTGCCCGGAGCCTGCTGAGCTTTGCCCTGCATCCGGGCTGGGCCTGGAATTACCTGCGCGGTGAAAAATTCGAGCTGGCCAACCTCAGTACCCGCAACCCGCAGGATCTGGTTTCGGTGATGCGTTACGTGAATGAGCAGTTTGACCAGGGCGTGGTATGGAGGGATGCGGAACGGATCATCGCCCAATGGGGAAAACCGTTTGCCATCAAGGGTATCATGTCGGTTGCGGATGCCAGACGTGCGGTTGATATCGGGGCGAGTGCGATCATGCTGTCCAATCATGGCGGGCGTCAGCTGGATGGCTGCGCGGCACCTTTTGATGTCCTGCCACGGATTGCCGATGCCGTGGGCGGGCAGATTGAGATCATTGTGGATGGCGGTGTCCGGCGCGGCTCGCATGTCCTGAAAGCGCTGGCACTGGGGGCCAATGCCTGTTCGACAGGTCGGGGGTACCTGTTCGCGCTGGCTGCGGGGGGACAGGCTGGAGTCGAGCGGGCGCTGGACCTGTTCCGGGAGGAGATCAAGCGGAATATGGTGCTGATGGGGTGCCCGCGTCTGGAGCACCTGGACCGGGACAAAGTGATGCGGCTGTGAGCCGTGCTGTTGGCCCGGCACGGTTGCCGGTGCTCACGCCCGTTCCGCATCCTGCCGCTTGACAAGCTTGTGCTCATCTTCGCTGATGCCCTTCTTCCAGTAACTGGAGGTGTAAAGGTGTGAGGCAGCAAGCTGCCGGTCCTGTTTCAGGTACTGGCGGATTTTTTTCATGGTCTTGAATTCACAGGCCACCCAGGCAGCAGGCTGCCCGTCATGCCAGTCAGCCTGCTCAATTGCTGCAAACAGGGGAGACATCGCCGAACCGGGCTCCGGGTTGATGACCCAGTGCACCGCGATCTGCGCTGGTTTTTCCAGAACCTGCCGGTCACCGTCCGCGCATATCTCAATGAAAGCCCTTCCTCTGGCATCCGCCGGCAGGGTTTTCAGGTTGGCGCTCAGGGCCGGCAGGGCGGTCATGTCCGCACCCAGCAGAAACCAGTCTGCATCCGGATTGATCACCTTGCCGGGACCGGGACCGAAAATGCTGATGACATCACCGGACCGGGCCTTGAGTGACCAGGGTGCAGCGATGCCATCCATCCCCTCATGCCCATGCAGCATGAAATCCACAGCAATTTCATGCCGCTCTGCCCGGTGTCGGGCAATGGTATAGGTACGCATCAGTGGCTTGTCCTGGCCCTCTCTGGCAAACAGCAATTTGATGTAATCCCCTTCCGAACCTTCGGGCAGGGATTCAAGATCAGCCCCCGTCAGCGTAACGCGCTGCATGTTGGGTGTCAGCCGCTCCGAGGAGACGACGGTGAGTGTTTTGGGTATGCGTCTGCCGCTCATGCTTCCATTTCCTTTGCTGTGTTCCGACCCCGTTCCAGGGGATGTGCAGGGAACTTTCAATTAAAAACGATAATTATTATCATTCAAGAATACTAAAATCAGTCACCCTGCGCAACACAACATGCACGACCTTGGCCGGGAGCATGAGAATCTGCTGCTCAACGGAGAAAAACCGCAGGTTGTGGAAAAACGGCGAGCGCCGGCTCAATGTATTCCAGGCTGGGCACACGTGAAGGTGTGTTCCATTTTGATTTTGTCATTGAGGGTAAAAATGCCCGGGCGGTGCTTGACCTGCTCATCTGTCCCGAGCCCCGCTCTTCCGCCAATTCCCGACATTCATCCGGCCCTTCATGGATAGTCGGGCGCTGATACTATAAAAAAGCGCTATACCCCAACCCTTTCCTGGAAGACAATACGTGACCCGGTTCAAGACGCCCCGTTTCCTCCGTCCAGGCCTCCTGACGCCTGTCTCCAGCCTGTTACTGCTCCCGCTGCCGCTCTGGGCCGCTGCACCGGCACCGGATACCAGCCAGATAGTGCATGAAGCCGGCAGGTGTTACCTGCAGCAATATTCCAAAAACCTTTACAAAACCATCACCGACAAGGTGGTGATACGCGATGCCGCCAGCAGTTTCGAGGTTGTGCCGGCCCGCTTCAACGACAGCGTGGAAAAAGTCAAGATACGGGATGCTGCCAGCAGGATCAGCATTGAACCGGCCCGATTCCGCACCGAACAGGAAGTGCATGTGGTGCAGGAAGGCCGCACCGATCTGGAACGCATTCCGGCCAGTTTCGAGACCGTGGAAGAACGGGTGCTGGTACAGGCCGAATCGGTGCAGCATGAAGTGATTCCGGCCACCTGGAAGACCGAAACCCGAAAAATCCTGCGCCGTGAAGGCTACAAGCGTCTGGAAATCATACCGGCTGAAATTGTCAACAGCAATCGAAAACTGACCCACCTGGGCTGATT
>JAGRJD010000164.1 GCA_020442915.1 Thiothrix sp.
AATGATCTGACCCAGTAATTCCGGACATCCGGTTAAGTGAGTAAACTCCACAACCGAGGTGAACCATGAAGAAAGCCACAACCCGTAGACATCATAGCCCGGAGTTCAAGTCAGAAGCCTTGAAACTGGCAACCCAGACCAGCGTGCCATCAGCAGCCAAACAACTGGGTTTGCAGGAATCCCAACGCTACAACTGGCGAGCTGCGGCCAACCGTAAAGCCAGCCAGAGTGAGCGGGAGGCCACGCTGGCCACCGAGAATGCCCGTCTGAAACGCCAGCTTGCCGAACAGGCAGAGGAGTTGGCCATCTTAAAAAAGGCGGCAGCCTACTTCGCACAAAACCAAAAGTAGAACGGTACCAGTTCATGTTCAAGCACCGGGATAAATTTTCCCTTGGCCGCATGGCGTCGGTGTTGGGCGTGTCGCGAAGTGGGTATTACGACTGGTTCCGTTCACGTGACAAGTCCAGCCCGCGTAGTCTTGCCCGGCAGGAGCGGGATGAACGTGTCAGCAATGCCTTCCAGCAAAGTAAGGGGCGTGATGGCTCACGGCGTATCCAGGTAGCGCTGGCCGAAGACGGCCATACCTGCAATGTCAAAACCATCGCCGACAGCATGAAGCGCCAGCATTTGGTCGCCAAGGCAGCCCGTCCGTTCAAAGTCACGACGGATAGCCAGCATAACCTGCCGGTAGCGCCCAACCTGCTGGAACAGGATTTTTCAGCAACCGCCCCAAACCAAAAGTGGGCTGGCGATATCACCTACCTGCTGACCAGCGAAGGCTGGTTGTATCTGGCCGTCATCATCGACCTGTATTCCCGCTGTGTCATCGGTTGGGCTATGGGCGTCCGGATGACGGCTGACCTGGTTTGCAATGCCCTGCAAATGGCCTTATGGCGGCGGCAGTTGCCTGCTGGCGTCATCGTCCACAGCGACAGGGGCAGCCAGTATTGCTCGATCGCTTACCGCAACTTGCTGATCCGGCATGATTTACAGCAAAGCATGAGCCGCAAAGGTAACTGTTGGGACAATGCCTGCGTGGAAAGCTTTTTCCATTCACTCAAGGTCGAAGCCATCCATGGCGAACCCTTGATGAACCGGGAACAAATGCGTCAGACCGTGTTTGAATACATTGAAGTCGATTACAACCGTAACCGCAGACATAGTGCACTGGGCTATCTTAGCCCGGTGAATTTTGAGAAACTGAAGGTCGCTTAACTTAGTGTCCGGTTTTACTGGTGCAGATCAATGCACTCATGGCTTTTTCACTGTTAATTGCAGTTCCATGAGCGTAGCAGGGCAGGGGATTGGCTGCAAATGGCGTTAGTCACTGCCGAACAAATCCCGCGTATAGACTTTCTCCGCCACATCCGCCAGCTCATCAGTCATACGGTTGGCGACAATCACATCACACATCTGCTTGAAGGCATCTTCATTTTGGATCACTGCCGAGTGGAAGAAGGTTTTTTCCTCCAACACTGGCTCATAAACCACGACATCAATCCCCTTGGCCTTGATGCGTTTCATGATGCCCTGGATGGAAGAGACGCGGAAGTTGTCTGAGCTTGCCTTCATGATCAGCCGGTGAATGCCGACTACCCGTGGATTACGACGGATAATGTCATCCGCGATGAAATCCTTGCGGGTGCGGTGGTTGGCTTCCACAATGGCGTTGATCAGGTTTTGCGGCATCTGGCTGTAGTTCGCCAATAACTGTTTGGTGTCTTTCGGCAGGCAATAGCCACCATACCCGAATGATGGATTGTTATAGTGGCTGCCGATACTCGGGTCAAACCCCACGCTCTCGGTAATCTGGCGTGTATCCAGCCAGCCTTTGGTCTTGTCCATGAGTTTGATGCTCAGTCGTGGCTTAACCCAGCAAAAACTCATACAACTCGCTGACTGCTATTTCCAGCCCCACGGACTCCAGCAGGAAGGCTTCCCCATTGACAAAATACTCCGTCTGCCACTCGGTACGTCTGCGGTAAATCTCCACCAGCGGGGTATGTTGCGCACACAACACGTACTCTTGCAGGGAGGGCAGCAAACGGTAAGCCACCAGTTTTTCGTAACGGTCGGTGCGTGCGGTACTGTCGGACAACACCTCGACGATCAGGCAGGGCGAGGTGTTGTAGTAACGGTCTTGCTCATCCGTGCATGTGACCTGCACATCGGGATAATAGAAGTGGTCTTCCCGCAAGGCGCGGATGCCTACTTTCATATCGGACTGGAAAACCCGGCAACGGCTGCCTTTCAGGTGTACGCCCAGGCTCAGGAAGAAGTTGCCCGCCACTAAATTGTGTTCGCGGCTTGCCCCTGCCATCGCGTAAACCTTCCCGTTGACGTATTCGTATTTAATGCCGTCAACACGGTCATTCTCCCCTAGCAGGTATTCTTCCGGAGAAATGTAAACGGTTTTGGGTAATGCACTCATGGTTTCTTCACTGTTAATTGCAGTTCCATGAGCGTAGCAGGGCAGGGGATTGGCTGCAAATGGCGTTAGTCACTGCCGAACAAATCCCGTGTGTACACTTTCTCCGCCACATCCGCCAGCTCATCCGTCATACGATTGGCGACAATCACATCACACATCTGCTTGAAGGCATCTTCATTGTGGATCACTGCCGAGTGGAAGAAGGTTTTTGCCTCCAGCACTGGTTCATAAACCACAACATCAATCCCCTTGGCCTTGATGCGCTTCATGATGCCCTGGATGGAAGAGGCGCGGAAGTTGTCTGAGCCAGCCTTCATGATCAGTCGGTGAATCCCCACCACCCTAGGATTGCGGCGAATGATGTCATCGGCAATGAAGTCCTTGCGGGTGCGGTTGGCTTCCACAATGGCGTTGATCAGGTTTTGCGGCACCTGGCTATAGTTCGCCAATAATTGTTTGGTGTCTTTCGGCAGGCAATAGCCGCCATACCCGAATGATGGATTGTTGTAATGGCTGCCGATACGCGGATCAAGCCCTACGCCCTCGATAATCTGGCGTGTATCCAGCCCATGCGTCAACGCATAGGTATCCAGTTCGTTGAAATACGCCACCCGCATCGCCAGATAAGTATTGGCAAACAGCTTGATAGCCTCTGCTTCGGTCGGATCGGTGAACAATACTGGTGCATCTTTCTTGATCGCTCCCTGCTGAAGCAACTCTGCAAACGTGGAGGCGCGTTGCGAACGCTCCCCAACCACGATCCGTGAAGGGTAGAGGTTGTCATACAAGGCCCGGCCTTCGCGCAGGAATTCTGGCGAGAAAATAATGTTGTTGCTGTTCAGTTCCTGACTGACGTGAGAGGTATAGCCCACCGGGATAGTGGACTTGATAACCATCACTGCATCCGGGTTGATTGCCATCACATCCTTGATAACCGCTTCAACCGAGCGAGTGTTGAAATAATTGGTTTGGGTATCGTAGTCGGTTGGGGTGGCGATAATAATAAACTCAGCCCCGCGATAGGTATCTTCCTTGTCCAGCGTGGCACGGAACTGGAGATCCTGCCGTTGCAGGAATTCCTCGATTTCGGCATCAACAATGGGGGATTGTCTGGCGTTCAGTTGTGCCACTTTCTCCGGCACGATGTCCAGCGCAACCACTTCATTGTGCTGCGCCAGCAGCATGGCGTTGGACAGGCCAACATAACCTGTCCCGGCAACCGCAATCTTCATCGATCCCTCACAAAACGCTGAAAATATTGAATCGTTTCCTTCAGGCCGGGCTTCAGTGGAACACTCGGCTGCCAATCCAGCAAAGTCTTGGCGCGGGCAATATCCGGCTGACGCTGCTTCGGATCGTCGCTGGGCAGGGGATGAAACGCCAATTCCGAGCGTGATCCCGTCAGCTCAATCACTTTTTCCGCCAGTTCCCGAATCGTGAATTCACTTGGATTGCCCAAGTTGATGGGACCGGTCACTTCGTTCGGTGATTCCATCAGTTTGATCAGACCACTGACCAAATCATCGACATAACAAAACGATCGTGTCTGCTGGCCCTCACCATAAATACTGATCGGATCACCCCGCAAGGCCTGCATAATAAAATTGGAAACCACCCGTCCATCATTCGGATGCATTCGTGGCCCATAAGTATTAAAAATCCGTGCTACCTTAATGCGCAGTTTATGCTGCCGGTGATAATCAAAAAACAACGTCTCCGCACAACGCTTCCCTTCATCATAACAAGAACGGATACCAATCGGATTCACACGTCCCCAATACTCCTCAGGTTGTGGGTGAACCTCAGGATCACCATAGACCTCACTGGTGGACGCTTGTAGAATTTTGGCACGGGTACGCTTTGCCAAACCCAGCATATTAATTGCCCCATGTACACTCGTCTTGGTGGTCTGCACCGGATCATGTTGGTAATGAACCGGGGATGCTGGACAGGCCAGATTATAGATTTCATCCACTTCAATATACAGTGGAAAGGTCACATCATGACGCATCAGTTCAAAGTGTGGATTACTTAGCAGGTGCTTGACATTATCCTTGGTGCCAGTAAAAAAGTTATCCAGGCAGATAACATCATTTTCCTGATTTACTAGACGCTCACATAGATGGGAGCCAACAAAGCCTGCTCCCCCTGTAACCAGAATGCGTTTGCGAATATGCATGAGTAGCTCTCTGTTTTGCCTGATCGTGTTTGGGTCAACATGCGCCTTTGCGGGCCAGTACGACATGAACAGTCTTGAGCAGTATCTTGGTATCCAGCCACAATGAGTGCTGTTCAATATACTGGCGATCCAGCTTTTCCTGAATGGAAATATCACCATCACTACGAGCTGATACCTGCCACAGCCCGGTTAATCCTGGCACTACTTGTTGACGCAGGCTCTGAAACTCCTTGGAAAAAGCATCGAGATGATACTTGGGAAAAGGACGAGGACCAACAAGGCTCATATCTCCTGAAATGATATTCAGTAGTTGTGGCAACTCATCAATACTGCTCTTGCGCAGAAAGTTGCCGATCCATGGAACGATACGGGGATCATCCCGTAATTTGAAAAATTGTTCCCATTCCGTTTTCGCAGCAGGGCTTTTAGCTAGATGCGCTTCAAGCAGTCGTGCTGAATCCACGTGCATGGTACGTAACTTCCATACCCTGATGAGTTTGCCCTGGTACCCGACTCGCTCATGAGAAAAGAATACCGGGCCAGGACTGATGAGCCAGATCAGTCCCACACAGATACCTATAATGGGCAACACCAGTAAGCCGACTGCCACAGAAACCAGTAAATCGAGAAGGCGCTTCAGAAGCCATTTTGATTGTGATTGCCCAGGCTGTCTGCTTGATTGTCTTGCTGGGGCTTCAATGTTCTCTACTTGCAGGTTTTTATCACTGGAATAATGCAGAGGCTTCATATCATGTCCTTAATAATAAGTTCCAATGGGTTAACTCTGATTGATTATCATTTCAGCTCTGAACGCCCATAAACATCCTCAAACCGCACAATATCATCTTCTCCCAGATAACTACCTGACTGTACCTCAATGATTTCCAGTGGCACCTTACCAGGGTTGCTGAGGGAATGAACCTCGCCCAGCGGAATGTAGGTCGATTGGTTCTCGCTCAGGAGTAAGGTTTTATCGCCACACCGTACTTCTGCCGTACCGCTGACCACAACCCAGTGCTCGGCTCGGTGGTGATGCATCTGCAGCGACAGTTTGGCTCCCGGCTTGACTACAATGCGTTTGACCTGAAAGCGGCTGCCGCCATCAATGCAATCATACGTCCCCCACGGACGGTTGACCTCACGATGGATACTGGCTTCACTGCGCTCCTGGGCCTGTAACTGCCCGACAATGTGCTTCACGTTCTGCGCCTGATCCCGGTGGGTTACCAGCACGGCATCCTTGGTTTCCACCACCACCAGATCATCAACCCCAACCAAAGCAACTAGCCGGTGTCCGGCATGCACCAGATTGCCACTGGCCTGGTGGATTATGGCATCCCCATGCAGGGCATTGCCATGCTCATCCTGCTCACTGGCCTCCCACACGGCAGACCACGCCCCGACATCATTCCAGCCTGCATCCAGCGGTATTACGACGGCATCACGTGTCTTCTCCATCACCGCATGATCAATCGAAATACCGGGTGCTGCCTTGAACGCGGCACCATCCAGACGGATAAAATCCATATCCTGATCCGGGTGAGACAGGGCGGCTTGACAAGCCTGCAGAACAGCGGGCTGGCATGCATCCAATGCATCCAGCAGGCGATCGGCACGGAACAGGAACATGCCGCTGTTCCACAGATACTCGCCACTGTCCATATAAGTTTGTGCAGTTACAGCATCCGGTTTTTCCACAAAGGCAGCCACTTTTCGGGCCTGCAGGCCCGAAAGCTCCTCTCCCTGACGAATGTACCCGTAACCCGTCTCTACCCGTTGCGGCACAATGCCGAAGGTAGCGAGATAACCATCATGAGCGGCCTGTGCGGCTTGCTGCACAGCCTGCTGAAACGCTGCTTCATCTGCAATCACATGGTCGGCAGGCAGGGCCAGCATCAGTGCGTCAGCTTTGCCCTGCCGGGTGAGGTGCGTAAATGTTCACGCCACTGCATA
>JAGRJD010000040.1 GCA_020442915.1 Thiothrix sp.
GTTTTTCTGCTGGAGAAATTATCTCACCAACATATCAAGACAGTTATGGAGGTAGGTTGCAATGTTGGTATCACGCTGGATTATTGTAAAACCAATTGGAACTTGGAAAAAGTCATCGGTATTGAACCTTCAGCTTATGGTTTATTAGGCAAACAACTGCTTGATCTGGAGATTTATCATGAGTTTCTTGAAAACCTACCTGAAATCAGAGGCACTGCATTTGACCTGATCTTTGCTACCGAAGTACTGGAGCATGTGCCCACACCACTTGATTTCATACGCTTGCTACGTGGTCACTTGAAACCACAGGGCATCCTGCTGCTGACAACGCCCCGATCCGGCTTTCTTGAACCCAGTGCACCCACAGGAGAGCTCTACGCAGCCCTATCGCCGGGATCACATTATTTTCTGCTATCCGAAAACAAACTGCGTGAACTGGCGTTTGAGGCAGGATTCCAGTTTGTACACATTGAGCCATTCGGTATGACTCACGTAGCCATACTCGCCAATACTGAGATCAGATTGTCAAATCCTGGTAATACCGAAATCAAACTCCTGGATTACTATCAGAAGAAGCAGGAGAATCTACCTACTGATGAGCGCCTGAAACTTGGCTATTACCTGAACTATGCGATACACCTGAGCAAAACCGGTCATCATAAACAGTTAATGGCTGATACTGTTTTAAATCAATCAATTCAGGTCATGCTGTCGGGCAAATATGCACTTGACCTTAGAAACCTACATACCTCCATTGAGCGCATCACATCCTGCATCAGTATTTTTGATCTGGCCAAACAAATGCCGTTTAATTTACCCCATTATTTATATTGGCAGGCTTTCTCCAGCAAAAAAGTGCATCAATGGACAGATCAGCTGATTCAGCAGCTGGAGTTCGCCCGTCTGGTCTGCCTGACTGGCTTGAAAGTGGATTTTCAGAACCTGTTTGTCTATCACGAACTCCTGAACCGGATTGATACGGCACTGGAGCACATACCGCAAACACCCTCATCAATGCAAATCAAAAAATGTAGTGAAAATATACGTAGGAAAATACCTGAACTTAATCAAGATACACCAAAGCATTTCATCAGAAGGATTAAAGAGCGCCTGAAACGTTATCGTTATACATGGTGACACGGCCCTGAGTCCGCTAACAAAACAAAAGCCCCTCCAGTCAGAGGGGCTTTATTCTTGCCTGTATCACGAGAGACTCAAGCGCCTACTTCTTTTTCTTCGGCGCATACAAATCCGTAATCGTGCCCTCGAACATCTCCGCCGCCATGGCGACAGTCTCAGACAAGGTCGGGTGCGGATGCACGGTCAGGCCGATGTCTGCGGCATTCGAGCCCATCTCGATCGCATGGGCAACTTCCGCAATCAGATCACCGGCATTGGTACCGACAATCCCGGCCCCGATCACGCGCTCATTGCTTTCGTCGAAGATCAGCTTGGTCATGCCTTCATCGCGGCCCAGTGACAGCGCCCGGCCACTGGCGGCCCACGGGAACACACCCTTACCGTACTTGATACCCTTGGCTTTGGCTTCCTCTTCGGTCACGCCCACCCAGGCGATTTCCGGATCGGTATACGCCACCGACGGAATCACGCGCGCATCGAAATGGCTCGGCAGGCCTGAGGCGGCCTCAGCGGCGGTCTTGCCTTCATGCACCGCCTTGTGCGCCAGCATCGGCTGGCCGACCACGTCGCCGATGGCGAAGATATGCGGCACGCCGGTGCGCTGCTGCCGGTCGACGGCGATGAATCCGCGCTCGTCGACCGCGACGCCGGCCTTGCCGGCGTCGATCAGCTTGCCGTTGGGCTTGCGTCCGACCGCGACCAGCACCTTGTCGAAGGTGTCCTCGGTCACGGTGCCCTTGTCGTCTTCGAAGGTCACCTTCAGCCCGTCGGTGCCAGGCACCATCGCGGTGACCTTGGTCTTGAGCAGGATCGCCTCGTACCGGCCTTCGATCCGCTTGTGCAGCGGCTTGACGATGTCCTTGTCGGCGCCGGGGATGATCTGGTCCATCAGCTCGACCACGGTGATCNNTTGTGCGCCAGCATCGGCTGGCCGATGATGTCACCAATGGCAAAAATGTGCGGCTGAGTGGTACGCATCTGGGTGTCGACCACCTGCACAAACCCGCGCTCATCCACCGCCACCCCGGCCTTGTCGGCCCCGATGCGCTTGCCGTTCGGCGTGCGCCCGACCGCCACCAGCAGACGGTCATACACCTGCGGCTCAGGCGGTGCATTTTTGCCCTCGAAGCTGACTTTCATGCCGGCCTTGGTCGCTTCCACCTGGGTGACGCGCGTTTCCAGCCAGATGTTGTCATAACGCTTCTTGATACGATTGAAATACGGCTTGACCACATCACGGTCGGCGCCGGCAATCAGGCCGGGCAGCATTTCCACCACGGTGATTTTGGTACCCAGGGCCGCATAAACCGTCGCCATTTCCAGCCCGATAATACCGCCACCGATCACCAGCATGTGCTTGGGCACACCGTCCAGCGCCAGCGCGCCGGTGGAGTCGATCACGCGCGGATCATCCGGAATGAACGGCAGCTTTACAGCCTCGGAGCCGGCAGCGATTACTGCCTTTTCAAAGCGCACCACGGTCTTCTTGCCATCTTCAGCCACCACTTCCACATGGTAGGGGTCCAGGAAGGTACCGACCCCCTGCACCACCTGCACCTTGCGCTGCTTGGCCAAACCACTGAGGCCACCGGTCAGACGCCCGACCACCTTCTCCTTCCAGCCGCGCAGCTTGTCGATGTCGACTTTCGGAGCCTTGAACTCGATGCCGTATTCGCTGACTTCGTGTGACTCATCAATGACCTTGGCCGCGTGCAGCAGTGCCTTGGAGGGAATGCAGCCCACATTCAGGCACACCCCGCCCAGCGTGCTCCAGCGTTCGACCAGCACGGTCTGCATGCCGAGATCGGCGGCACGGAAGGCAGCGGTGTAACCTCCGGGACCGGCACCGAGCACCAGCATCTGACAGCTGACATCGGCCTTGCCCTTGTAGGAGGCACCTGCCGGAGCGGGAGCAGCCTTTGGCGCCGGCGCAGGTGCTGCTGGAGCCGGGACGGAAGCCGCAGCAGCGGCACCGGCCACTTCCAGCAGGCAGATCACCGTGCCTTCGGAAGCCTTGCCGCCGACGGTGATTTTCATCTCCTTGACGGTTCCTGCCGCTGAGGACGGAATGTCCATGGAGGCCTTGTCGGATTCCAGCGTGATCAGGGCATCATCCACCGCCACGGTGTCACCGGCCTTGACCAGCACTTCAATCACATCCACATCGGAAAAGTCACCGATGTCCGGGACCTTGATTTCAATTACGCTCATTGTTTCTCCTCCCGGTATCACAGAATCAGGTTGCGCACGTCAGACAGCACAAATGCAATGTGGCTGACGAAACGGGCCGCATAGGCACCGTCGATCACGCGATGGTCGTAAGACACGGCCAGCGGCTGGATCAGGCGGTCGACAATCTCGCCATTCACGCGCTTGAGGCGCTCCTGGGAACGGGTCAGGCCCAGAATGCCGACTTCGGGTGCATTCACGATCGGGGTGAAGTTGGTGCCACCAATGCCGCCGAGGCTGGAAATGGAGAAGCAGCCGCCCTGCATGTCACCGGCCTTGAGCTTGCCATCGCGCGCCTTTTTGGAGACTTCGCCCAGCTCGCGTGCCAGCTCGAACAACCCCTTGCGATCCACATCCTTGATCACCGGCACCACCAGACCATCGGGCGTGTCCACCGCAATGCCGATATGGTAGAACTGGCGCTGGATCAGGTTTTCGCCATCATCCGAGAGTGCGGAGTTGAACTTCGGATATTCCTTCAGACCCGCAACCACGGCTTTCATCATGAACACCAGCGGGGTGAAGTTGAAGCCCATTTCCTTGGCCTTGCCCTTCATGCTGCCGCGATAGGCTTCCAGTTCGGTAATATCGGCCTCATCAAAATGCGTGACCTGCGGCACATTGAGCCAGGCCTTGTGCAGGTGCTTGGCAGACAGCTTGCCGATGCGCGACATGGGTACCATCTCCACCGGACCGAACTTGCTCCAGTCGGGCTGGGTGATGAGCGGAATGCCCATTTCGCCCCCGGCTGCCGGTTTCGGAGCCGCTGCGGCCCCCGCTGCCGGTGCTGCAGCCGCTGCGGGCTGGCCACCGGTATTGTGGAAGTTGCGCACATCCTGTTCGGTAATGCGTCCGTAACGGCCGGTTCCGGCCACTTTGGCCAGATCCACACCCAGCTCACGCGCAATCCGGCGCACGGACGGACTGGCATGGGCACGGCGGAAGGCTTCGGCATCAGCCGCAGAACCCGCCGCCGGTACACGGGCCGGTGCCTTGCTGGCCCCACCCGCTGCCGGTGCAACTGTGGTATCCACTGCGGCCTTGCTGCCCCCGGCCACTTCCAGCAGCAGGATCAGGCTGCCCTGGGACACCTTGTCACCCACCGCCACCTTCAGCTGTTTCACCACCCCGGCTTTCGGGGCCGGAATGTCCATGGACGCCTTGTCGGATTCCAGCGTGATCAGCGAATCTTCCGCCTTGATGCTGTCGCCTTCACGCACCAGCACTTCGATCACATCCACATCCTTGAAGTCACCGATATCCGGCACCTGGATTTCCTCCAGACCACCGCCACCGTAACCACTGCCACCCGCACTGGGCGCAGCAGCGGAATCGGCTGCGGACCCGGACACCTTGGGCTGGGCACTGGCACCGGCCACATTGACGCTGCCCTCGCCACTGCCTTCCAGCAGCAGGATCAGGCTGCCTTCGGACACCTTGTCACCCACAGCGACCCTGATTTCCTTCACAACACCGCCCTGCGAGGCCGGGATGTCCATGGACGCCTTGTCAGACTCCAGTGTGATCAGGGCATCATCAATGCTGATGGTGTCACCGGCCTTGACCAGCACTTCGATAACATCGACATCGGAGAAATCGCCAATGTCGGGAACACGTATTTCTTTACTCATGACTCCTCCTGTCCTCACGCATACAACGGATTCGGTTTTTCCGGATCAATACCGTATTTCTTCATGGCCTCCAGCACGGTCTTTGCCGTAACCCGGTCCTTGGCCTTGCTGCCCTTCTGCTGGTCAGCCAGCGCCTTGAGTGCAGTCACGGTCACGTAGTGACGATCCACCTCGAAATGGGAGCGCAGGGCCTGGCGGCTGTCGGAACGTCCGAAACCGTCGGTTCCCAGCGTGTGGTAGTCACCCGGCACGTAGGCACGAATCTGCTCGGCAAAGTTGCGCATATAATCGGTCGAGGCGATCACCGGCCCCCTGGCTCCCTCCAGGCACTGTTCAACCCAGGACCGGCGCGCCTCCTGATCCGGATGCAGCAGGTTCCAGCGCTCACAGGCCGCCCCCTCACGCGCCAGCTCATTGAGACCCGGCGTCGCCCAGATGTCGGCATCCACGCCCCAGTCCTCCTTCAAGAGGTCCGCCGCCGCAATCACTTCGCGCAGGATGGAGCCGCAACCCAGCAGCTGGACCGTGTGCCGGCCCTTGCCATCCGCAGCACGGAACTGGTACATGCCCTTGATGATGCCTTCCTCGGCACCCTCGGGCATTTCCGGCATGGAGTAGTTTTCATTCAGGGTGGTGATGTAGTAGAACACGTTCTCGCCGCGCTCATACATGCGCTTGAGACCGTCGTGGAAAATCACCGCCACTTCATAGGCGAAGGTCGGGTCATAGGAGATGCAGTTGGGGATGAAGCCGGCAAACAGCTGGCTGTGGCCATCCTGATGCTGCAGCCCCTCCCCGTTCAGGGTGGTACGTCCGGAAGTTCCGCCGATCAGGAAGCCACGGGCCAGCATGTCCCCCGCCGCCCAGGCCAGATCACCGATACGCTGGAAGCCGAACATGGAGTAGAAGATGTAGACCGGAATCATCATCACATGGTTGTTGGCATAGGAAGTCGCTGCCGCCACCCAGGAGGACATGGCTCCGGCCTCGTTGATGCCTTCCTGCAGCAGCTGACCACTCTGGGACTCCTTGTAAGGCATGATGTCCTTGGCATCCATCGGCTCGTATTTCTGGCCTTCCGGCGCATAAATGCCGACCTGACGGAACATGCCTTCCATCCCGAAGGTACGGGACTCATCCGGCACAATCGGCACCAGGCGCGGGCCGATCTCCTTGTTGCGTGCCACCGCCACCATGACCCGCACCATGGCCATGGTGGTGGACATGGTGCGCTCGCCGGTATCATGCAGCAGCTGGTCGAACATGGACAGGTCAGGAATCGGCAGGGTTTCAAAGCCATGGGGACGGTTGGGCAGGTAGCCGCCCAGCGCCTTGCGCTTTTCATGCAGGTACTGCATTTCCGGTGAATCCGCCGCCGGCAGGTAGAACTCGGCACTGGCCACTTGTTCATCCGACACCGGAATGTTGAAACGGTCACGCAGCTTCATGAGCTGATCGGAACTCAGCTTCTTCTGCTGGTGACTGATATTCATGCCCTCACCCGCTTCACCCATGCCGTAGCCCTTGACGGTATGCATCAGGATCACGGTCGGACGGTCCACGGTATTCACGGCTTCAGTGTAGGCGGCATAGACCTTTTCCTGATCATGTCCGCCGCGCAGCAGCTCATAGTAAATCTGGTCATCCGTCATGTCGGCGACCAGCTCCAGCAGCTCGGGGTGCTTGCCGAAGAACTTCTCGCGCACATAGGCCCCGCCCTTGTTCTTGAAGTTCTGGTACTCACCGTCCACGCACTCCATCATCAGCTTGCGCAGCAGCTGCCCGTATTGCGGATTGGCCAGCAGCCGGTCCCAGCCCGAACCCCACAGCACCTTGATGACATTCCAGCCCGCACCCCGGAAGTTGCCTTCCAGTTCCTGCACGATCTTGCCGTTGCCGCGCACCGGACCATCCAGACGCTGCAGGTTGCAGTTGACCACGAAAATCAGGTTGTCGAGCTTCTCGCGTGAAGCCAGTGCAATTGCGCCCTGGGATTCTGGCTCGTCCATCTCGCCGTCACCGAGGAAGGCCCAGACCTTGCGCCCTTCGGCATGGTTTTCAGCAACCGGCGCCAGACCACGATGCTCCAGATACTTGAGGAACCGGGCCTGATAGATGGCCATGATCGGCCCCAGCCCCATGGAAACGGTGGAAAACTGCCAGAAATCCGGCATCAGGTAGGGATGCGGGTACGAGGAAAGCCCCTTGCCAGCGGTCTCCACCCGGAAATTCTCCAGCTGATCCGCACTGATACGTCCTTCCACAAAAGCACGGGCATAGGTACCCGGTGCGGTATGCCCCTGAATAAACAGCATGTCGCTGCCGTTCGGGTGCTCGTGGCCTTTCCAGAAGTGGTTGTAGCCGACTTCGTACATGATGGCGGAGGACTGGAACGAGGCGATGTGGCCACCGGGCTCGGCGGGCTTGCGGTTGGCGCGCACCACCATGGCGGTGGCATTCCAGCGCAGGGCACGCAGGATATGGCGCTCCAGCTCCAGATTGCCCGGATAGGCCGGCTGCTGCTCGACCGGGATGGTGTTTATGTAAGGGGTGGTATTCGCAGGTGGTTCCACACCGGCTTCATACGCCGCATCAACGGTTTTCTGCAGCAGGTAGCGCGCACGCTCGGCACCGGCACGCTCCACGACGACATCAATCGCCTCCTGCCATTCGCCGGTTTCCTGCGGATCAAGGTCAAACTGTTCATGAGCCATGGACAATCAATCTCCTTAGGGTAGGGTTCCGGTCTGCACAAGCAGACCGACTTGAGCTGGAGAGCGAAATGCTTCTCCAAGAGAATTGTTTTCGTGGTTGTTTTGGCATGGGACATAAAATGCACTCCCCCTGTCCCATTGCGGATGGGATGGTACACAGGCAGTATCCATAAATCTACCCTGGCAGCCCCGAAAATGCCGCTTTTTACATGAAAAAAAATAAAAACTACATTTTCATCAGGTTATAGAGCAAAAATAGACACAAACCAGCATGTACAATCCCCCCATCCATTATGGATTGCACAAAGTCACCGTCGGCAACCCCCTGCCTGAATCCTCCTGACAGGAACTCCAGGGCAGCCGGCGGGTCAGAAACAGTAACCCGTCATCAACCCATCTTACAAGCCTGCTTATGACCGGATTTCACAAACCCACTGTGGCCGCCCTTGCCTGCCTGCTGGCAGGACTGGGGTCTGCTGCCGATACGGCATCTGCCTACGACCTCCTTTATACCGGAACCTATCGGGTAAAACTCGCCGACCCCCATGATACCCTGAACTGCCGTCAGGGACCGGACCTGGATCATGCCATCCTGCTGCGGCTGCCAACCGGCACCGAACTGGCAGCAATCGCCGTCATCGGGGAACAGAAACCCTGGTTCAATACCGACCTGGGTTGCTACGTGCGTGCCAGCAGTCATTATCTGATCTGGCACGGTCCGGGGGAAGACCCGTCCGGCATGTGTGACCGGCGCACGGAGTCCTGCTGACGGCCAGCATCAGGTGGCAGGGGAGAAAAGTGCAGGGTTCCGGCAGACACTGCCAGACAGGCTAATGCAGAAAATCCTCAAAAAACCACGCCGCGAACTCATGACGCCCGGAGAGACCGGACTTGCGATAGATGACGCTGGCCTGCTGGCGCACGGTCTTTTCGCGCGTGTCGCGCACGCTGGCAATTTCGTCAAAGCTCAGGCCCTTGAGCAGCAATGAGGCAACCGCTTTTTCACTGGGCGTGAGCTGCCAGTCCTCAAACTGGCTCTGAATCACCTGCTGATAATTCTGCCCGGCCTGTTTCAGGCGCTCCCGTGATACCGACAGGTCGTCACGCGTGGTTTTCAGCTGCTGCCCCAGACGCTCCAGCTCCTGCCGACGGTGCCGGTGGGCACGCAGCAGCATGCCGATACTGAAAACGGCAACGACGATGACCGCCACCTCCAGCAGCAGATGCCAGGCCCTGCCTCCGATGTAATAATCCGTGATCAGGTCAGCAAAGGCCATGAACGTGATGAAGATCAGCAGACTGACAAAAAACAGCTCCTGCTTGCGCAAACCGAACAGCATGGTTCGTGGTTCTCCCGGATTTTTTCCTGATATGGGGCATTTGTCGTATTGAATATTAGCTGTCGCATCCCATGGGATCATACCCCAGCAGGGGGCTGTCCGCTGTTCAAGGCACGGTATATCTTTGAAGCAATGTTATTGAAACAGGCTTTCAAGGTGGAGCGTACCTGAAACTGTCCCCCGAAGCACGGACAGCCCCTGAATGACGGGCTGAAATCAAGGCATCCGGTCTCACATAAAGGGCGCCGTGCAGCACTTGACCTGTCACAGGCGGCCTGTGATTCCAAAGTGGCTTGTTGGACCCGCTGCATCAACGTTATATTCAGCCTTGTAGCACTTTGGAGTTCGTGCGTTTCATGAAAAAAATCAACCCCCACCTGTTATCGGTGCGTGCCTTGCTGGCATTTCACATTGCCGCTCGGGAGCGTAATTTCACCCGTGCGGCAGAGGTGCTCAGCATTGGTCAATCGGCCATCAGTCACGGTGTGCGCCAGCTGGAAGAGCGTCTGGGGGTGGTCCTGTTCGAGCGTCAGCATCAGGGGGTGCAACTGACCGAGGTGGGAGAGCGCCTGGCCAAGCGGCTGGAGCGGGGTTTCCAGGAAATCCAGGCCGGGCTGGAGGACGTGATGATGGCGCAGCGTCAGCAGCACAAGGTCACGCTGTCGGTGTCGACCTCACTGGCCAGTCACTGGCTGATGCCGCGCATTGCCCGTTTCAAGCAGCAGCACCCGGATGTGCAGTTGCGCTGCATTACCCAGGATACTGACTTTGACATCAACCGACTGGATTTTGATCTGTGCATTCCGTTGGGGCAGGTGCCCTGGCAGGGCTACCGGCGCTGGAAGTTTGCCGAGGAAGTCATCTTTCCGGTCTGCAGCCCGGAATTCCTGACACGTTACGGACCATTTGAGCAGCCTGCCAACCTGCAGGGCCGGAGCCTGATTCATCTGGAAGAGCTGTATGCCGCCCGCTTTGACTGGCGCCAGTACTTCCGTCATTACGACCTGACGCCACAGAGCTCTGCTGGTGATGCCAGTTATAATGATTATTCCATCGTGGTACAGGCGGCCATGGAGGGGCAGGGGCTGGCGCTGGGCTGGCTGCATATTGTATGGCCGCTGCTGGAGAGCGGAAAGCTGGTGGTGCCACTGCCGGAGCGTATTGTCACCAACCATGATTTTTACATTATCGCCCGTGAAGGGCAGCCCATGCGGGAGGAATGCCGGGCCTTGCTGGACTGGCTGCTGGAGGAAATGGGAGGCATGGGGAGCCTCTGAGTGATGACGGTGCATTGTTATTTTTAAATTATTGATTTATATTGAAAATCAATGCTTGACCTGAGTCAAGGATAAGCAGCGCATTCCGCTTCAGTATAGGTGATGGATTCTTCAGGAGGATTCTCCCACCATTAACCTGAGCCAGAGGGCGATTTCATGAACCAAGTATTCCTGTATTTTGCCGTGGCATTGGCTATGGCCACGGCTGTGACTTCAGTCCATGCCGAAGTGGCGACTCCCGCCAATGCCGGTGCGGCGGCAACGACCCCCGAGGCGGGCACCGCGTCCGCCGATCCCGTGCATGGCAGCAAGCCGGTCACAGCTCCGGAAGTCCGGTTTCAGGGGGCTCCCCTGACGATTGATCCGGAATCGGCCAAAAACATGATCACTTCCGAAGGGCCTCCCATGACGGAGGGGGAGTTCAATCATGGCAAGAAGATTTTTTTTGAACGTTGTGCCGGCTGTCACGGTGTACTGCGCAAAGGTGCCACCGGCAAACCGCTGACACCGGACATCACCACGGCCAGGGGGACGGACTACCTCAAGGTCTTCATCAATTACGGTTCGGCAGCCGGTATGCCCAACTGGGGGACTTCAGGCGACCTGACCCCGGAAGAGGTGGATATTATGGCGCGCTACATCCAGCATGAACCGCCGATGCCACCGGAATGGGGGATGGAGGAAATGAAGGCGAGCTGGAAAGTGGTGCTCAAGCCGGAAGACCGGCCCAAGAAGCCCATGAACACCTACAATCTGGACAATGTTTTTTCGGTCACGTTGCGCGACAGTGGCGAAATCGCCCTGATTGATGGGGATACCAAGGAAATCATCAATGTGGTGAAAACCGGGTATGCAGTGCATATTTCCCGTCTCTCCGCGTCCGGGCGCTACCTGTATGTCATCGGGCGTGATGCCAGACTCAACCTGATTGATTTGTGGATGGAAAAGCCTGATACCGTGGCCGAACTCAAGATCGGCATGGAGGCCCGTTCGGTGGAAACGTCCAAATACAAGGGGTTTGAGGACAAATATGCCATTGCCGGGGCCTATTGGCCGCCACAGTATGTGATCATGAACGGCGATACGCTGGAGCCGCTGAAGATCGTGTCCACACGCGGGATGACGGTCGATACCCAGGAATATCACCCGGAGCCACGGGTGGCCGCCATTGTGGCCTCACACGAGTACCCGGAGTTCATTGTCAACGTCAAGGAAACCGGCAAGGTACTGCTGGTTAATTATGAGGATATTGACAACCTTGCCGTCACGACCATTCCGGCTGCCCGTTTTCTGCATGATGGTGGTTGGGATGCCAGCCACCGTTATTTTCTGACGGCTGCCAATCAGTCCGACAAGGTTGCCGTGGTGGATTCCCGGGAGCGCAAGCTGACGGCCCTGGTGGATGTGGACAAGATCCCGCATCCGGGGCGGGGGGCCAACTTTGTGCATCCGGCTTATGGTCCGGTCTGGGCAACCAGTGCGCTGGGCAATGACAAGATCACCCTGATCGGTACTGATCCCGAACAGCACCAGGACAATGCCTGGAAAGTGGTTGAGGTCCTGAAGGGACAGGGAGGTGGCTCGCTGTTCATCAAGACCCATCCCCGATCAACCAACCTGTGGGTGGATACCGGGCTGAATCCGGATGCGAAGGTCAGCCAATCGGTCGCTGTGTTTGACATCAACAATCTGGCCAAGGGTTATGAAGTCCTGCCGATTGCCGAATGGGCTGATCTGGGCGATGGCCCCAAGCGGGTGATCCAGCCGGAATACAACCAGGCGGGTGATGAAGTCTGGTTCTCGGTCTGGAATGGCAAGGAGCAGCAGTCGGCCCTGGTGGTGGTGGATGACAAGACCCGCAAGCTCAAGCAGGTGATCAGGGATGACCGCCTGATCACCCCGACCGGCAAGTTCAATGTCTA
>JAGRJD010000165.1 GCA_020442915.1 Thiothrix sp.
TGTCCGGGATTGCTGGGCCAGATCACTTCCGAACGGAAACCGGCTTCATGCAGCAGGGTACTACCGGTACCCCGCAAGCCGTGCATGGTCAGCTGCCCGCGATAGCCCAGCCGGTACAGGGCGTACAGCATGCCGTTCTCACTGATGGGCTTGCCGGAATGGCGGGTGACAAACAGGTGATGATAATGGCCGGTGTAAGGCCGCAAGCGCTCCAGCAGCACCAGCACCTGATCCGACAGCGGCACGGTATGCGCCACCCTCATCTTCATGCGACTGGCCGGAATGCTCCACAGGCGGGCTTCCAGATCGAATTCATCCCAGGGGGCAAAGCGCACCTCACCGGTACGCGCCAGCGTGTGCAGGGTGAAGAAAATGGCCAAGCACACCACCTCCCCGATGCTGTCGCTACTTTCCACCTACCGGATGAAGGCCGGGATTTCGTCGGCCTGCAGATGCGGGTTATGCCGTCTGGATGCGGTCGGCAATTCATCCTTGATATTGTCGGCTTCATTGTGCGCAACCATCCTGCGTGTCACTGCGTAACGAAAGATGGCATTGATGCGCTGGTTCAACTTTTTGGCGGTTTCGATGTTGCCCTTGTCCACCACCGCCTGAATCACATCCAGCACACACGGGGCCGTGACTTCGGCAATGTGCAGCTGTCCCAGTGCCGGGAATACATCCGCTTCCAGTGAACGCAGGATTTTTTCAGCATGCCCTGGCGTCCACTTCTTCATGCTGTCCTGGCGGTGCTGGTGCCATGCCCGCGCTACGCTTTCAAAGGAATCCGACCGCGCCCGCAAGGCGGCTTCCTGTTCCTGTCGGGTGCGCTGCTGTTCACTTTCCCGGTGACGGGTCGGGTTGATGCCCTGCCTGACCAGCTGCTTGGCGGCATAGGCTGCTTGCCGGGCTTCCGGTTGGGACAGGGCCGGGTACTGGCCGATGGTGTAAATGCCTGGCTTGCGGGTCGAGGGATCATTGAAACGCATGCGCCAGACCTTCAGCCCGGTCGGCATGACCTCAAGGTAAAGGTTGTCCCCTGCCGACAAGCGGTAACGCTCCGGCTTTGGTTTGGCATTGCGTAATTTCGTATCGGGGATGGCCATGGGTACCTGTCCAGTTCTGTATACCTACTTGTATACCTACTTTGGCCAGATGTATACGGACACATGCGGACGCATACGGACACAAAAAAGCCCTGAAACCGTTAGGAATCAAGGCTCTTTGGACGTATACGGACTTATACGGACATTAAGATGGTGCCGACGGCGAGACTCGAACTCGCACGTCCTAGGACACTACCCCCTCAAGATAGCGTGTCTACCA
>JAGRJD010000166.1 GCA_020442915.1 Thiothrix sp.
CGCACGCGCAGCTACTCCAGCCCGGTACGGCCAACCATCACCCCACGGGCTGTTATTCAGCGGGAGCAGGGTCATGCATGGGCCATTGATGTGCCACATCCGATTGTCCGCAATAACGGGTATGTGGTTGCGCTATGACGACGATTACCTATTCAAGCCTGCCACCGGTATCGCTGGATTTCTTGTTGGATTTCAACAGTCCCATGCTGGCATTGGGCGGACCCATCGGGACAGGCAAAACGTTTGTGTCGGCCATGCGCGTGCTGATGAAGGCCATGCACATCAAGCCGATGCCGGACGGGGTACGGCGTTCAAAATTTATCATCGTGCGCAAACGCTACGGAGATTTAGAGCAATCCGTCGTGCCGATCTTCTCCCGCATCTGCGGCCCTGCGTTTGCCATGACGGGCAAGCGCTCCCCGATGCTGGGCCGGATTCGGATGGACGATGGCCATGGGCCCATCGAGTGTGAACTGTGGCTGTATGCGTTCGAGACCGTTGCGGATGTGGAGAAAATCCGCTCGCTGGCATTTACGGACGGAATGATTGTCGAGGCGCAGGAGCTGGATGCACCCTCCATGATCGTGGATATTTTTAAGCGCTGCGGGCGGTTCCCGTCACCGGCGAATGCAGATGATCAGGAGGACCATGAAGACAACCCCATGCTGGAGTACACATTCCCGGGTGGCACACGGGCGTTCGGGCGGCAATTGGCGATGGATTTCAACTTTACCAGCCGCCGGCACTGGTTTCATCATTTCCTGGTCGAGAATAATCCTGTCCGTGCGGATGGTACGCAGCGTATCAGCGTGTATGAGCAGCCGCCGACGCATATCTGGGTGCCGGGTGCTGCGGTGGACGGGTACCGCGTTAAAGGCGTGCAGACGACGTTTAAGGGGGAATCCGGGGCATTCATTCGCAATGATGAGGCGTTGCATTACATCAAGCAGCAGGGATGGAGCTACTGGGAAAGCATTATTGAGCAGTCGTTCGGGGATGACGCGAAAATACAGCAGGACATTCTGGCCCAGTTCGGGGATTCCGGTACCGGCAAACCGGTTTACCCCGGATTCCTGCGGGAGTGGCACGTAGCCGACAAGTCCATTGCTTACATTCCCGGCTTGCCGGTCTGGGTCGGGGTGGACAACGGGCTGAATAATGCGTGGATATTCTGCCAGCAGGATCATCGTGGGCAACTGTTGGTGATTCACGAAATTGTTAACGTCGGGGATGATGCCAAATCCATCAGTAACGCGATCAGTGAGGACATCCACCCCTACATCAACAACCACCTGCCGCAGCATAAGGTGGTGATGGTGCTGGATCAGGCGTTCTGGAGTCGCGAAGGTGGGGAGGGCAGAACACAGGTGGAACTGCTGAGCAATGCCGGGTTCCATGTGGAAAAATGCCCGTTCAAATTCACGAGTCCGATCCGTGAGGCAACGACTGATATAATACGCTCACGCCGGGTGACAATTTCACCGACCTGTAACCGGCTGATTGATGCGCTGGCGGGTGGGTTCCATTACCCGCTGATCAAGTCATTGGGGACGTTCAGCGAAGTGCCGAATCAGACCAGCGAGCATTC
>JAGRJD010000167.1 GCA_020442915.1 Thiothrix sp.
ATGCAGTGGCGTGAACATTTACGTTTCGATCCGGGAATGTTCCGTGACGGGGCTGCCCGGGATGCAGTGAAAATGACCGAGATCAAGCTCAGTCAGGGCGCCAAGCCGGGGCACGGCGGCATGCTGCCCGCCGCCAAGGTCACGGAGGAAATCGCCCGCATCCGCAAGGTGCCTGCCCATCAGGACTGCCTGTCGCCGCGCGGGCATTCGGCCTTTTCCACGCCCGTCGAGATGCTTGAGTTCGCTGCCCGGATGCGTGAACTCTCCGGTGGCAAACCGGTCGGACTGAAGCTCTGCATCGGCCAGCCGCACGAACCGTTCGCCATTGTCAAGGCCATGTTGGAAACCGGTATTTATCCCGATTTCATGGTTGTCGACGGCAGTGAGGGCGGTACCGGTGCCGCACCACTGGAACTGAGCGACTGGGTGGGCATGCCGCTGACCGAAGGACTGGTCCTGATGCGCAATGCGCTGGTCGGTGCCAACCTGAAAGACAGGGTGCAGCTGGCCGCCGGCGGCAAGGTCTATTCCGGCATGGGGCTGGCGCTCAACCTGGCACTGGGGGCGGACTGGTGCAATGCCGCCCGTGCCTTCATGATGTCGGTCGGCTGCATTCAGGCACAGCGTTGCCATCTGGGCACCTGTCCGACCGGTGTCACCAGCCAGAGTCCGGGCCGGCAGCGCGGGCTGGTTCCTGAAGTGCAGGGTGAGCGCGCCGCCCGTTTCCATGCCAAGACCCTGGAGGCGCTGGCTGACATCGTGGCGGCAGCGGGCTTCAAACACCCCAGGGATTTGCAGCCGCATCACATCATGCACCGCACCGGGCCGGAAAAAGCCCTGTCACTGGATCGCATCCATACTTTCCTGCCCCAGGGTATTCTGCTGGATGCGCCCGAAGACACCCTGTACGCTGACTGGTGGGCGGCTGCACAGGCCCACAGTTTCCGCCCCGCGATTGAACTGGTGACCGCCCGCAGCCGGGCCGCTTGACCATGGAAGGAGAATGCGCATGAGCCAGACTGTTGCTGAAATTATCGTTGATACCGTGCTTGAGGCCGGTGCCAGACGCTGCTGGGGCATCGTCGGTGACACCATCAACCACTTCACCGATGCGGTGCGCCGCGCCGCTCTGCGCTGGGTACATGTGCGTCATGAGGAAGCCGGCGCACTGGCGGCGGGGGGCGAGGCTTACCTGACCCGTGAACTGGCAGTATGTGCCGGATGAAGCTACGTCTGAATCAGGCGTCAATTTCCCGACACTGAAACGATTGTGGACAAATGCAATTTAATTATTGGACGGCTGGATCAAAACAGGTTGATACGTTCCGAGGGGGAGGAGACCATTTCATCACTTACGGTTGTATCAGTGACATTCATCAGCCGGCTGTCCATCAGCAATGAACTCCTGGAGCCGCTTCGTTCGTTCGCGAGTCAACTTAGCCTTATACGACGAGTAGCACATGGGCATCATGCTACCCCAGCAAACATGTGCGTCTTCATTTTGGCAGGCAAACATTGCATCAAGCTCAGCATCACGGAACGCGATCCAGGCTCTCTGAGCCGCCTTCAGCTTCACGATAAAGGCCACGTTCTTTTCTTCCTTCTTTAGGAGCTCCTGATAGGTATCGTTCAGCTGTTTGTCTGCAGTGGCAAAGTCATTGCTGGCACACACGTTGAGCTCGATTTGTGTCCCAGACGGATTGCATTCCACGACATCAGCAGCATGCAGCGTTAGTGGAAATAACACTGCGATAAGAAATATTGATCGAATCATCCTCTCTACCTCCATACAATCTAACGTTAGGGCTAATGGCTATAGCTTTCTTAACAAAGTAATGGGTCGAAAAATATCTTCGGTGCTTGCCAGAAGCGGTTTGTCAAGGCTCCAGTTGTTCCACCAGCCAATGAATTCAAATTGTCCCATGTTTTTTATCAGCGCAAGAAATTCTTGAGGGTAGATCGCTCGCTTGACTGAGTAGCTCGAAAGTGAAAGAGAATCTCCCCGGTCTTTCACCTCGATATCCAGTTGTTCCTCAAATAGTTGATGGGGATGGTCAAACGGCTTCATGACCACATGGGCCTGAAGGTGAATATCGTCTTTCTTCACTTCCCAGGAATCGCCCTCAAGCTTGAACATCTTTGCCGGTTCAAACTGAATACACCAATCCAGCAAAAACAGGCCGCCTTGCCGAAGCGCAGAAGCAACGGAACAAAGGTGTGATTTCAACTCTTCATTTGATCGAACGTACAAGTCGCCAAGTGCAATGAACACATAATCAACTTGCCGTTCAAGCCGAAACTCAGCCATGGATTGCTTGTGGAAAATTGCATCAATACCGACAGCTTTGGCTTTCTCTTTTGAATAATCGATCATGGCTTGGTTAATATCCAAGCCTTCAAACTGGAGGCCATGGCGTGACAACTCGATCATGTGTTGAGAAGGACCGCAAGCCAACTCCAGCAGGCTTCGTACTTCGCACCGGGAAAATTCCTTGATGGTGTGCTGAATGACACCCACTTCGTAAGGGATGTCACGAAATGAAAATGCCAATTCGTAGTAAACTGGATGGTCGTAGCAGTTTTTTTTGTTCATTGAAGGGGCACTCCAATGTAAGCCCTAACGCCGCCAGCAGGGGCGAGCAACTTGTTGCGAGTCCAGCGCAGCGCGACATGGCTGGCCTTGTTATGTGTTGATTTCATATTCTTGAACATTGAATGCATCTACCAAAAAAATATGTCATCTTCTGGGCCTGATTCTCTGAATTTTTCTAAGACTTCTCGTGATGACTACTTTTCAAAAATATTTACTCTATTTTCATCTATTGGGTCTTCGGAAACTGAAAGGTCATTACACCCGCTGGTTTTTTTTGCCTGAATGATTGCGCTCGTAGAACCTTTAATAAACTCGGCTCTGTAACCTTTTTTTATTTTCAAACTATCAGCAACAATTATTGACATGATTTTTCCTTCAAAACACATAACGCCCAGGTAAGCGGCGTTCAGTGCGGAGCGACTGATCGGGCAACAATGGCGAAGCCATGCCCGAGCAGGCGCGGAGTGCTGGACGTCCGAGTGAGCCGCAGGCGAACGGCTTGACCGCCTTGTTAGCTGAATTCACGCTGCATTGCATAGCTGTAACAGGCTTTCCAAGCTAATCAACGCCCCTGGATCTTTTGCGCCGCCAACAAGTATGCAACCGATTCCAGCACTTCTCGCGCCTCCGATATCTCGGCGCGGCGAATCGCCGACCATGATTGCTTCGGTAGTCTCCAACTCCAGTTCATCGAGCACCCACTTAAAAGGTATCGGCGATGGCTTAACGAAGCCATGATCGGATG
>JAGRJD010000168.1 GCA_020442915.1 Thiothrix sp.
GGGTGGATACCCGAAGCCACTAATTTTTTCGGGGTTGAGCGAGTCATGAGCGCCAGCGGGCAACATGGCACCCACCATGAAATGGGGTTTTTGGCGGTGGTTTTCCGGGGCAGTCATGGCTCCTCCTCCTCTCCTCCTGTGGATGCCTGGAGAACCACCCCCGAAGACCAGTGGCGAGAGGCTTATCAAATTCAAGCACGAGCCATGCCCAGACCGGCATGGATATAGCACCTGAAAAGCGGTTTATCAGGATGCCAGAAGCACAGACCGCCGCCTAAAGGCGCTGACCCTGACCAATGGAAAGCCGAGTAAAAGGGTCGCCGGAAGCGAGTCACCGGCACTGAATCAAAACCCGATCAACAAAGAAAAAGCCCGATGGAGCTGCGATTCCATCAGGCCTCAAAAGGAAAATTCAAGCGTGAAAATTACCAAATCGATGATCAAAAATCAAGAACCCGCCCCATCGGTCACTATGCCGCGATACTGGTGGGAAGTGATAGCCGCCATCTACGACCTAAGCGAGCGACGCCGCAAACAGGCCATGGTCAATGGCATTGTGCCCTACACCAGTCGGAGTAAAACCTCCGTCCGTAACACACTATGGCGACTCATGGATGTCGGGCTGGTCGACGACGACACCGACACGGAAAACGGGCATACCCGTTTTTACGTCCTGACCGACTGTGGATATCAGCTGCTGGAGCAGTTTGATCGGGCAGTCAACAGCCCTGAAGCGGCGGAGCAGTTTTTCTCCCCCAGATTTATCCGGCATAGAGCCATGGAGGCACTGTCTGCATGGGACGGAGTGGGCGAAAGGAGTCCGGTATGAAACAACAAACGATAAGTCATGGAGCCAATGTTGTGCAGCTCAACCTAGATTCCATTGCGGCGCTACCAGCTCCGATGACGCCTCCGACCTGCGACCTGTCGGACTGGCCAACCATGCCGATGGATGTCTCCAGATTTCGTGACAGCCGTTTTTCGGCGGCTGTTGACCCGGCTGCTGGTTTTTGGGCAATACAGCTGTGGGCAGCCAGCTGGCACCGCGTACCTGCGGCAAGCCTCCCGGATGATGACCGGCAGTTATGCCAGGTCGCCGGATTGGGGCGTGATCTAGATACCTGGATGAGCCTCAAGGAGGATGCCCTGTACGGCTGGGTGTTATGCAGTGATGGGCGATACTACCACCCCGTCATTGCCGAAAAAGCATTGGAGGCGTGGACCGATAAGATTTTGCAGCGGATCAAATCCGGGCGCGGTAACGCCAAACGCTGGGGCATTTCCTTTTCGGAGGAGGATGACCTGATTGAGCAATTTCATCAGGCATGGGCCCTATTGAGAGAGGTCAACCCCGCGTCACGGAAGATTCTGAAAGGGAACCCCATAGGGAATCCAGAAGGAAATTCCAGCGATACGGCCCAAAATCGCAGCGGGAATCCTAGTGTTATCCCAGTGGGATTCCCTGCAGGATCGCAAGGTAAGGGAAGGGAAGGGAAGGAAAGGGAAGATAGTATAGGTACCGGCGTCGCTGAAAATTTGTCTGCCACCGATACCCACCCTTTTCAGACCGCTACGCGGCCTGACACCGTTTTGGAAGGCGAGGTACTGAGCACCTCAGCAGACCCTAACCCGCCTTCAACTGCCCCTGACCTACCTGCAAACCCGGCCAAAGGCCGCAAAAACGCCGATCCACCTCCACCGCAAACCACGGGACGCGTGAAAGGCAGCGAGGTCTGGGCCTCTTATGCCGCTGCATACCTGATTCGATACGGGGTAGAGCCGATACGGAATGCCAAAGCGAACAGCCTGATTGTCCAGCTGGTCAAGCGGGTCGGGGCTGATGCCATCGAGGTGGCCGGATGGTTTCCCAGCCACAACAACAGCTACTACCTGCAGCGAGGGCATGCCCTGGATGCCCTGTTACACGATGCCGAAAAACTGAGAACCGAATGGGCCACGGGGAGACAAACCACGGCAGCACGGGCCAAGCAGGTTGACAGGGCGCAGGGCAATTACAGCGCCGCCGAAGAGGCAAAACGCATCATCGCAGCCAAACGCGGCGGCAAAACAGGGGGTGAGCAATGAGCGACATTGAGCGCATCACGGAACTGCTGAGCGCGACGATAGAGGCCATGGGGCAGGAGATCAGTGCAGCCGCACTGGTGCTGATGGCCGAAGACCTGGAGCCTTACGGCGTACCCGTAGTCAGCAAGGCACTGGCCAGAGTCCGGCGCGAATCACGGCGGTTTACGCTGGCGGATGTGATCGAGCGCATCGACGATGGACGCCCCGGCGTCGAAGAAGCCTGGGCTATGATGCCCAAGTCTGAGGCTGAGTCTGTCGTGTGGACGCCAGAAATGCGCGACGCCTATTTTGCGGCCCTGCCGTTACTGGAGGATGGCGACAAGGTGGGTGCCAGAATGGCATTCAAGGAGCGCTACAGCACACTGTTGGCCGCTGCAAGGGCCGATAACCATCCTGCTGTCTGGGAAGCCTCACTGGGCCACAACCCCGAATTGCGGGACACAGCACTGGCAGAGGCTGTAGGCAAGAAACGCCTATCCGCATCGGCAACACAGCTCCTGCTGCCATCCACATCCTGTCCGCTTGAGCCTGGCGGTGCGCGTCTGCTGAAAGCAGCAAGTGCTGTTGCTGCACTCACCGGCCCCACGGTTGACCGGGAGTTTAATGCCAGCAAAGCCGCTGAACTGCTCAAGGAGCATTTCGATCGCCCAGCTTACACCAAGCCCAAGAAAGCCGTTCACTTGATTGCAGTTGGTACTATCCGCGATGGAATGCGGTTCATCGGGGGTGATCCAGGCAATCCACTCAACTGGGTGGATGTGAGGGCTGAAAAGCAGAGCTTGATGGGTGGTGGCGCTGACTGGAAACAGGCACTCAGAGAGCGGCTGGCTCGCATCGAGCAACGACGCGGTGCAGCCCAGCGAGCGCTACGGGACGAAATTAACCGGCAGCCGGGGCTGTCGCAATGACGGGGGGAGCATATGGACTCAGAACCATGCACCTGTTTGCAGGAGCCGGAGGAGGCCTTCTTGCCGATCTCATCCTTGGCCACCGGCCAGTTGTCGCTGTGGAGTGGGATGCCTACTGCTGTCGAGTCCTGCGGGAGCGGGCAGCCGATGGCTGGTTCCCCGGCCTGCAGGTGTGGGAGGGGGATGTCAGATTGTTTAATCCATCCAAATACGCCGGAAGCGTGGATTGCATCCATGCGGGCTTCCCTTGCACAGATTTGTCAGTCGCTGGAGCCAGAGCTGGAATTGGCGAAAGCACACGCTCGGGTTTGTACCGAGAGGCCATCCGGGTGGCTGGCGCAGTACGACCGCGATGGATCTTTTTGGAGAACGTCGCAAACATCAATAGTTCCGGAGTTGGAGCTGTTTACGGCGACCTGGCCGCGCTCGGTTATGAGTACCGGGCCATATGCCTACTCGCTGCCGATGTTGGAGCGCCTCACAACCGGGATCGGTGGTGGTGCCTTGCAAGGCGTACCGACACCAACGGTATCGGGGAATTACAACCGCAAGGAGGCCAGCAAAAGGAGCGGGGATGGGCTGGCAACATGGGCGGGGAAATTTCCGACGCCGACAGCCAGCGACCACAACAGCGCGGGGCATCCGACCAGCAAACAGGGCAGCATGAATCTGCGCACTTTTGTGCAGAGATGCCCGACACCTTCGGCCAACGACTGGAAAGGCAGCATCAAGCCCGGACAACGCCGTGGACAGCTAACCGATCCGGCCATGGGAATTATCCCGGCTGGTGGGAAGTTGAACCCGCGCTGGGTCGAGTGGCTGATGGGGTGGCCGGTCGGACACACCGAATTAAAGCCCTCGGCAACGGGCAAGTCCCGCTCCAGGCCGCGACGGCATTCTGGGTGCTTGAGCAGCTTTTCTGAGGAGACTACCGCTTGAGTAGAATCCAAAGCAGGCAGCAGTGGCTGGATACAGCGGGAGAGCCAGCCCCTGCAGAATGTTTTCTGCTGCCTATTTTGCAGCCCGGACGGGACAGAGAATACATAAACGTCGTTGAAATGCTGGCGTTTACTGCATCGGACAAGTACACATTTGCCATCCACAGCTCTAGGCCGGGCGCACCGGAACGCCCTGGTGCGAGTGTCTGCTGTGTCCGGATTCAAAACGTGGCAGCAGAAGTGAGTAGTATCATCTTTCTGGACATCGACGGGGTTCTTTGCACGCTCAGAGGCTGCACCAGCATTGGAGGAATGGACATGACTACATGGCATAAAGAGCAGCGTGCGGATCAATCAGCGCGACGAACCGGAGTACAGCCGGTTGTACATGGAGCGCATGAAGAGATCGGTAGTCTGTACCTGATCAGCAAGGGCGACGATTACTACCATCACCCCAACCCACAAGGCACTGCCCTTTTTGCAGGGCGGATGCTGCGTGCTTTGGAACAGCGGGGCCTGGTCAGGAGCTGCATCGGAGGGTGGACGCGGACATGAGCATGTGGTGGCTAGATCAGCGGACAGCGCTAAGGCATCCACCGAGTCCAACCCGGTGGCCGATGGCAAAAATCCAGTCATCGGCCCGTTGGAGCAGGAAGCCGTTGCGTACCCTGTCGTCGCACACCAGCGTGCAGGCGGTAATCATCTAATGCGACTCAGCACTGAGCAGTATAAAGCCCTGTCCGCGTCCAGAGCCGGACAGTCAACATTCACCGGCATGGAACAGCACCCAGGCATCCGGCATGCAATCGGCATTGACCCCGGCACACATACCGGACTAGCTGTTTACAGCCGGGATCATCGTGAAATTGTGCATGCGGTCGAGACAACATTTTCAGGCGTGGTTGCGTATGTGACCGGTAATTACCGCGATGCGCTGATCCG
>JAGRJD010000041.1:0-7866 GCA_020442915.1 Thiothrix sp.
GCCTACCATAGCCAGCGTTGTTGTGACGTCTTGCCGACAGACGACCACTGTTCATCCATTTCGCAGACCCGCTCCATACCCGCTTTTTCGCTGATCGCGTTGAACGGGAGGGGGGAGAGGGTCGGTGGGGCCAGTTTTTTAAGTGGGCAATGACCGTTGTGACGCTGATACCCAATACACGCCCGGTATCCCGCACACCCGAGCCGTTCATGGACAGGTCACTGATCTTGTCCGTGACCCCTGGCTTGTTGGCCTCATACCGGTACTCCAGCTGGAAACAGTGATGGCAATCACAGCATCGATACCGCTGGATGCCAATGCGGGCTTTTCCATGACGGTAGACTTGCTCACCTTTGCAGGAGGGACACTGAACCAGAATGCTTGCCATCAAGAACCTCACCGGAAAAAATGCTCATCTTACTGCAAGTCTGGATTCAACTCATCTAAAACACGACCATTTTTGCATTGTTACTTATTCAATATTCTGGATCTGCTCACGCATCTGCTCAATCAGCACCTTCAGGTCCACAGCGGCCTGCGTGGTTTCACTGTCATTGGATTTCGAGGCCAGGGTGTTGGCTTCCCGATTCAGCTCCTGCATCAGGAAATCCAGCCGCCGTCCGACCGGTTCGTTGCGTTCCAGCACTGCAGAAATTTCATCCAGATGTGCCAACAGCCGGTCCAGCTCTTCTTCCACATCCAGCCGTTGGGCCATAAATACCAGTTCTTGTTCCAGGCGGTTGTTGTCCGGAGTCACGTCCAGTTCCTCCAGCCGTTTGTGGATGCGTTCGCGCAGGAGCTGAATGATTTCCGGACGGCGCTTGCGGATGCGTACAATGATTTCGGCAATCTGGTCGCAGCGCTGTTCAATGAATTCCAGCAGGCGGCGTCCCTCACGCTCACGCATGTCAATCAGGTCATTGAGTACTGCCTCCAGCAGCTGCTGGGCTTCAGCCCCCAGGGTTTCCAGGTCGGGGCGGCTTTCCATGGTCACGCCCGGCCAGCGCAGGATATCGACAGCCTTGAGTTTGTCCGGGGTATCGGTGATGGCCTCGATCTGGCGACAGGCGATGATCAGTGCCCGTGCCAGCGGCTCGTTGACCACGATGGTGCTGTTGGCTCCGCTGCTGGGGCTGAAACGCAGGCTGGCTTCCAGTTTGCCGCGTTGCAGCCGGTGCTGCAGGATGGTGCGGAAGTCATTCTCAGCCGGACGCAGCTCATCGCTCAGGCGCAGGCTGATGTCAAGATAACGGTGATTAACCGTACGCAACTCCCAGCTCAGGGTTCCCTGGGTGGATGTGATCTCACGGTGAGCAAAGGCGGTCATGCTGCGGATCATGGGGCTTCCTGTGGTTTTTCAGCCAAAATGCAGCATGATTCTAGTGGATTTGTGGTGTCAGGTCATCCGTTCGATGCTTTTCAATACTTTGTTGTGGCGCAGGTCCAGATATCCACCCGCCGGATGCCGCCATCCAGCAGGGTTTTCCGCAGGGCATGACAGGTTACTCCGGTCGTGATGACATCATCGAAAATGGCCACGTGCTGAAGTGGCAGGGCAGCCGGCAGTCGGAATGCAGCCTGCATGTTGTGCTGGCGGGCCTGTGCGCTCAGGCTTTTCTGGTCACGGGTCCGGTGTGTGCGCAGCACGGCATGCGGCAGGACCGGCAGCGCCAGCGCCCGTGCCAGTGGGCGTACCAGCTCCAGCGCCTGATTATACCCCCGGCTGCGCAGGCGTTCGGGGTGCAGGGGGACGGGAATGATGGCCTGGGGGCGTTCCTGCAGGCGTGGCTGCAGGCCGATCCGGGTCAGCTCGGCCAGCAGGTACAATTGTTGCAGGCCCTGCCCGCGTTTGGCTGCCAGCACCAGCTCCCGCACCGGGCTGCGATAGTAAAGTGCGCTGGTTTCTCCCCATTCGCCCGGTTGTTCCGGGTCAACCCAGGGCAGGCTGGCCAGGCAGCTGTTGCAGGCTGCTGCACCGGTGTGTGGTGTGCTGCCGGATACCGGCAGGTCACAAAACAGACAGTCCGGCAGCGGCAGCAGGCGTGAGCCGGTGCCGCTGCACCACCACGAGGGAAGCTTCAGACCCATGCTGCTGCCCCCCACAGTCGGGGCAGGTGGGCCAGTACCAGTGCCAGCAGCCCCGCCCCCATGCCATATCCGTGTGACTGTTCCAGAACCGGCGTGGACAGCAGAGCTTCCGTCAGGGGGCTGCCGCCGATCCAGCCGTCAGTCAGCACTTTGGCCAGCGGCAGGCCGGTGAGCAGGAGCCCGGTCAGGTGGTCACGTGCCAGCAGGCTCAGGATGCCACCGCACAGAAACAAACCGTACAGAACGCCGGAGAAGCCGGCATACCATTGTACGCCGGGATGGAACAGCAGCAGGCCCGGACCGACGCTGGAAGCTCCGAGGAATATGGAGAAAATAAGAAATTTGAGGTTGAAGCGTGTGCTGCACAGGAACATCAGCAGCCAGAATCCGGTCAGATTCAGGGCAAGGTGGGCATAATCGACATGTACCAGACTGGCACTCCACAAACGCCATGCTTCGCCCGCCAGTATTGGGTCGCGCAGATAAATCAGTGCCGGTTTGAAGGGCTGGAGCAGCAATAGCAGCAGGCTGAATCCGAGTGAAAAAGACAGCATTCGGATGGACATTGGATGAGCAGGATCCCGGTCAGGCATTCTTGAAACTTCGGGGTATTATGCCATTATTGCTGCCTTGATTCTGTTTTTCACGACTGAGTGGTTAGTAGCAATGAAAATGAAAAGAAGGATTCCGGGTATCAGGGCAGCGGGTTATACCCTGCTGGAGCTGTTGATCGTTATTACCATTATCGGAATACTGCTCGGGATCGCCGTCGTCAACATGAGCGGTACACCGGATGAAGCCCGTATCGCCGCCGCCAAGCAGGAGGTGAAAACCCTGGAGCTGGCGCTGGACATGTACCGGATGCATAACGCCAAATACCCCGAGTCCGGCAACCTCAAGGCACTGGTGGAAAAGCCGGCTGATGCCAAAAGCTATCCGGCCAGTGGCTATCTCAAGGGCAAGACCGTGCCGGCTGATCCCTGGGGCAATACCTACAAGTACCTGAATCCGGGCAACCGCAGTGAAATTGACATTTACAGCCTGGGGCCGGACGGGCGTGAAAGCGATGACGACATTGGCAACTGGTCACTGGACTGATACCGGTACACAATGCCCTTTCCGGACCCGGACATGCAGCACCCGGATATGCAGCAGCGTGGCTATACCCTGCTTGAGTTGTTGATTGTGATCACGGTGATTGCCATCGTAACCGGGATCGCCATGCTGTCCTTCAGCGGCTTTCAGGCCGATCCGCTCAAGAAGGAGCTGGATCAGCTGCGCTACAGCGTCGAGCTGGCCGTGAACGAGTCGATTGTACGCTCACAGGTGCTGGGCATCCGTTTCACTGCTGACGGTTATGATTTCGCGTATCTGGATGACGTGGGTGCCTGGCAGGCCCTGGAAGGGGACCGGCTGCTGAAGGTGCATGCCTTTGCCGAGTCTGTCAAGGGAGCGTGTCAGGTGCTGCAGGATGATGGCATGGCCAGGGCACTGGCACCGGATGCACCGGAGGTCAGCATCCTGCCCACCGGAGAGGTGACGCCGTTTGCCTGTGCGCTTGCAACGGTCGGTGGCGGGCAGGAAACGGTACAGTTTGATACGCTGGGGCGACTGGTCAAGCCGCTGGCGGCGGAAGGAGAGGATGAATGAGGTCCGGTGGTCGCAAGCGTACTCATGCCCGCGGCTTTACCCTGATTGAGGTGTTGATGGCGTTGTTCCTGATTGCACTGGTGATCGGTGTGGCGAGCAAGGTGGCGGGGAACTCGGTGCGCAACATGACCCTGGTGCGGGAAACCACGTTTGCGCGCTGGGTGGCCCTGAACCAGCTGGCGCTTTACCGGATCACCCGCCAGACCGGAGAGGCCGCCGGAACCGAAGGTGAGGAGGAAATGGGCAACCTGCAGTGGCGCTGGGTCATTGAGCCGGACGAAACGACCGCAGAAATTCTCAAGGGGGTCAAGGTATCGGTCTATCGGGCCGAAGCGGCTTTCGACAGTGATCCGCTTGTCACCATCAAGGGGTTTGAAGCCGGCGAATAGGCTGCTATCTCCCATGGGGTATTTGGCGCTCCCTCCGGCTGCGTCCACCCCGTTCGACTGGCATTCAGCCGGACGAATAAGTATAGTTCTTTCCTGCCAAGGGATAAGAAATTGTTGTCTTTGAGGAAAGTCTGCGTCATGAAGAAACGGAAATTTGCCACAATGGCATTGTTGGCAAGCTATTTTCTTGTATTCATGCCGGTCGTCAGCAGTGCGGAAATTATCCCTGTTGAGGCATCGGCGTCCGTATCCCAGTCGGTGTTGGGCAGCTCTGTCATCCCTTACAAGGAAGTCACCCTGTCAGCCCAGATTCCCGGAGTGATCAAGTTTATTGCCGGTGAGGTGGGTGATGGTTTCAACAAGGACAGCCTGCTGGCCCAGGTGGATGACGCGCAGCTGCTGGCCAAGCGCAATGCCGTGCTGGCCCAGATTCAAACCGCCCAGGCTGCATTACAGAACTCCGAAGCCCAGTACCGGCGTGAAATCATTTCCCCCCGCAGCAAGGACATCGGTACCATGCCCGGTTTCGGGCTGCCGGCGATGATGGACAACTTCATGACCCGCCCCATGGCCGATGCCCTGATGAACAACTATGACTCGGATGTCGGACGTTATACGGACCTGGTCAGCAGTGCAGCCGGCCTGGCGCAGGCCAAAAGCGGATTGCAGCGGGCCTATTCCGAGCTGCAGGGTATCGACGCGGGGGTGCAGGACTCGCGCAGCATGGCCCCGTTTGAGGGCATCATCATGGAGAAGATGGTTGAGGTGGGTGATACCGTGCAGCCCGGCCAGCCCCTGGTCCGCTACGGTTATGTGCGTTACAAACGCCTGTTGGCCGATGTGCCTTCCGGGCTGGTGGGCAACCTGCAGGAAGGCATGGTGGTGCCGGCACGCATCAACAGCCAGACCGAAACCCAGGCCAAGGTGAGCCAGATTTATCCAGTGGCCGATCCTGAGCGCCATACCGTGACCGTGAAGTTTGACCTGCCGGTTGATGTGGTGGCGGCACCGGGCATGTATGCCGAAGTGTATCTGCCGGATCGCCATGCCAGTGCCGCCGAAGTGGCTGTCATTCCGCGCTCGGCGCTGCTGAGCGGGCGCAGCCTGCCCAGTGTGCTGGTGGTGGAGAATGGTGTTTCCTCGCTGCGTCTGGTGCGGCTGGGTGCTGAACGGGGGGACAAGGTGGAGATTGTCTCGGGACTGAAGGTGGGGGAAAGCATCATTAATGCCCCGCCATCCAGTGCGACTTCGGGCTGGATGCCTGAAAGCCGGTAGTTTTCCTTGCACAGACTGACGAGGCATTCCCCATGAGTGAGTCCAATCAGGGTGCAAAGCCGGCACCCAAGCACCATCTTGGCCTGGCGGGGCAGACCGCCAGAATGTTCATCAATTCCCCGCTGTCCCTGCTGTTGCTGGTATCCTTTCTGGCCATCGGCCTGTTGGGGCTGATTATCACGCCGCGTCAGGAGGACCCGCAGATTTCTGTCCCGATGGCGGATATTTTCGTCCAGTATCCCGGTGCTTCCGCCGAGGAGGTCGAGGCCATCGTGGCCAAGCCGCTGGAGTCCATCCTGTTCGAGATCACCGGCGTGGAGCATGTCTATTCAGCTTCCATGCGCGGTCAGGCCATGGTGACGGTGCAGTTCAAGGTCGGGCAGGACATGGAGTCCTCCCTGTTCAAGGTCTATGACAAGCTGCAGTCCAATCGTGACCGCATGCCGCTGGGAGCTTCCGAACCGCTGGTCAAACCCATGGGGGTGGATGACGTACCGGTGGTCACCATCACGCTGTGGTCCAATGAGGTCGATGATGCCCAGTTGCGCCTGGTCGGACTGGAGGTGCTGCAGGAATTGCGTGAAGTACCCAATACCAGCCAGAGCTTTATTGTTTCCGGACGCAAGGATGAAGTGCGGGTGGAAATCCTGCCGGAGCGGCTGGCGACTTATGGCGTCTCGCTGGAGCAGGTGGCCAATGCCATCCGGCTGGCCAATACCGAGCGCAATACCGGACAGGTGGAGCCCAACGACCGGGTCTACAAGGTTTACAGCGGTTCGTTCCTGACTTCGGCCCAGGATATCAAGCGCCTGATGGTGGCGGTGGTGGATGGCCGCCCGGTCTATGTCCGTGATGTGGCCAATGTCGAGGAGGGCCCGGGCGAAGCCGAGCGCATGGTTGGTTATTATACCGGTAATCATGCCGAAGTGGATGAAAGGGCGGCCAATGCGGCGGCTGTCACGTTGGCGATCGCCAAGAAGCAGCGCACCAATGGTGTGGAAGTGGCCAGCAGCATTCTGGAACGTCTGGAGACCCTCAAGGGGCAGGTGATTCCCGATAATGTACACGTGGCCATTACCCGCGATTACGGGGAGTCGGCACGGGACAAGGTCAACTCCCTGCTCAAGAAACTGTTCATTGCCACCATGATCGTGACCGTGCTGGTGTGGATCGCACTGGCCTGGCGGGCGGCGACCGTAGTGCTGATCGTGATTCCGGCTGTTATCACCACGACGGTATTTGCGGCCTGGGCACTGTCGATGACCATTGACCGGGTCAGCCTGTTTGCACTTATTTTCTCGATCGGGATTCTGGTGGATGATGCCATTGTCGTGGTGGAGAACATTTACCGGCGCTGGCTGCTGGCCAGCAGCCAGAGTCTGGAGGTGGCGGTGGATGCGGTGCGCGAGGTCGGTAATCCGACCATCCTGGCCACTGCCACCGTCATTGCCGCCCTGCTGCCGATGGGGTTTGTCAGCGGCATGATGGGGCCTTACATGCTGCCGATTCCGGTGCTGGGTTCGGTGGCCATGATCATCTCCCTGTTTGCTGCCTTTGCCTTCACCCCTTGGCTGACCTACAAGCTCAAGCCCAGCCTGGAAAAGCTGCATGCCGATGCGGAAAAGGAACACCGGCAGGCTGAAAAGCTGGATCGCCTGTTCCGGCGTCTCATCATTCCGTTGGCCAATAACCGTTTCAGGGGCTCTGCGTTTCTGATCGGGATTGTGGTGGCATTCTTTCTGGCCTGCCTGCTGTTCTATCCGCTCAAACAGGTTGTGGTCAAGATGTTGCCACTGGATAACAAGTCCGAATTCAATGTGGTGATCAACCTCAAGGAAGGCACGGCCCTGCCGGCAACGGCCAATCTGCTGAACACCTTGGCAACCGAGTTGCAGAAAATTCCCGAGGTGACAGCCCTGCAGACTTATGCCGGTACGGCCTCACCGTTCAATTTCAACGGCCTGGTGCGTCATTATTACCTGAGGCAGGAGCCCTGGCAGGCCGACATCCAGGTACAGCTGAATGACAAGGCCCACCGCCATCGCACCAGCCATGAGATTGCTGTCGAGGCGCGTGAGCTGCTGACACCGCTTGCTGAAGCTGCCGGTGCCCGCATCCAGGTGGTGGAAATGCCGCCGGGGCCGCCGGTGCTGCAGACTGTGGTGGCGGAAATCTATAACCCTGACAACAATATCCGGCGTCAGGTGGCTCAGGACATGATGGGTATTTTTGCTCAGGCGGAAAATCTGGCCGATGTTGACAGCATGATGGAGGAAGCGCATGAAATGCTGCGCTTCGTGGTGGATGCCGACAAGGCCCAGCGCAACGGCATTTCCGTGGATGACATCAACCGGGCTCTGGAAATGGCCATGGGTGGCCATGTGCTGGGTGACATCAAGCGCAACTCGACCATTGACCCGACCCACATCATCCTGCAGGTGCCGCTGAGCGCCCGCTCCCAGCT
>JAGRJD010000041.1:7948-47713 GCA_020442915.1 Thiothrix sp.
GACCTGCCGATTTTCCACAAGGACCTGAATCCGGTCGAGTTTGTCACGGCTGAAGGTGTCGGGCGCTATGCTGCCCCCGTTTACGGGCAGTTCGAGGTTGAGAGTCTGCTGCAGAATGCCAATGACGGTCAGGGCTACCAGGCACCGGATGGCAGCATCCTGACCGCTGGACACTGGCTGGGTGCGCCGGACAATGTCGGGTTGAACACGGACTTTGAATGGGGAGGGGAATGGACCGTGACCTATGAAACCTTCCGTGACATGGGCATCGCCTTTGCAGCCGCACTGGTACTGATCTACATGCTGATTGTGGCTCAGTTCGGCAATTTCACCCTGCCGGCCATCATCATGGCCCCGATACCGCTGACCCTGATCGGGATTGTGCCGGGGCACTGGATAATGGGGGCCGAATTCACGGCCACCTCCATGATCGGTTTCATCGCGCTTGCCGGCATTATTGTCCGCAACTCCATCCTGCTGGTGGATTTCGTGCGTGAATCGGTGCGTTATGAAGGGCTGAGTGTCACGGAGGCTGTGATCCTGTCCTGTGAGGCCCGGACCCGGCCCATTCTGATTACGGCTCTGGCATTGCTGGGCGGCTCCATGGTCATTCTGTCCGACCCGATTTTCCAGGGGATGGCGGTTTCCCTGATTTTCGGTGGTGCGGTTTCGACCCTGCTGACCCTGATTGTCATACCACTGGGCTGCATCAGTGCCCGCAACGTTTTCGGGGAAGAGCCATCGCCACCGGATGATCCGCCGGGTGGCGGTTCCGGCAGTCCGGATGCACCAGGGGGCGGCTCCCGGACCGCAGTTCAAAAAAAAAAGCTGAGCTCGGGTGCAATCCTTGAATATGCCCGTGCTGCAGCTGCCTATAGTGGCCTTTACCTGGTATCCCTGGGGCAGGCTTTCTGGGGGGGCGTTCAGGGCTGGCTGGCGGTCATCGGGCGGATACGGCGTAAAAGGCCTCCTGCCGGTTCCGGCGGTTCGCGGGTGGCCGTCACTACAGCCAAAGCCCTGTCGGGGCCTGCAGCAGTGGCGGAAAAAATCCATAAAGCTGATAAAATCAAGGAAAAGCAGCCGGAAACCAGGGTTGAAATTGCGGACAAAGTAGAGGAAAGTGTTCGCTCCGGAGCGGAGTCACCCAAGGTCGGCCAGCAGGAAAACAAGGCCCTGGTTGAGACACCGGAGCCACCAGATGACATTTCAACTGAGTCAGACACGATGGCGTCTGCAGGTGAGCGGCCTGAACCGGCAAAGCCAAGAAAGCCTGCAAAACGTCGGGGTATAAAACTCAAAAAGGATATTTAATGTTGCAAGGAGTCCAGGTATGAAATCCTATTCCAGAAGCCTTTTAAGCCTGGCCATTGCCGCTGCTTTGACTACAGCAGTGATGGTAACGGGTGCAGCCCAGGTTCATGCAGCCGCTGGGGTCGATCTCCCGCCCCCCCCGCCGGGGCCTTTTGTGGGCAGTGATGTTCAGGTCGGGGCTGAAGAGGGTACGACAGCCGGTGGCGGTGGTGATGCACAGCAGCGTGCCGATGTGGCTGCCACTTCAGTTGAAATGGATGTGGCCACCAAGCCGGCTGCACCGACTCAGGCTGATGCCCCCGTTGCTCCGCAGGCCGAGATGCCGGCAGCTCCCGCTGCCGCCCCACAACCGGCTGAGGCTCCGGTAGCCCCGGAAGTTGCCACCCAGGCAGCTGAAGCGCCTGCTGCTCCGACTGCTCCTGTTGCCGAGCTTCTGGCTCCCCAGCCGGTTGAAGCGGTTCCCGCAGCCCCGGAAGCCCCGACTGCAACCCAGCAGGCCGAAGTGGCTCCTGCTGCCCCGGAAGCTCCGACTGCAGCCATCCAGCAACAGACCGATGCCCCGGCAGCGCCTGAAGCGACTGCCCCGACGGCTGATGTTCCTGCTGCCCCGGAAGCACCCGCTCCGGTTGCAGCTCAGCAGGCCGAAGTGGCTCCTGCTGCCCCGGAAGCTCCGGCTGCAGCCCAGCTGCAGGCCGATGCCCCGGCAGCGCCTGAAGCGACTGCCCCGACGGCGGACGCTCCTGCTGCCCCGGAAGCACCCGCTCCGGTTGCAGCTCAGCAGGCCGAAGTGGCTCCCGCAGCCCCGGAAGCTCCGGCTGCAGCCATGGTTCCGGCCCCGCTGGATACGGAAGCCCCGGTTGCCCCGGAAGCCCCGTCTGTCGGTTTGTATGATCAGGAGCAGCATGCTGCTCCTGAGGCACCGGCCCCGTCTGAAGCGGTGCTGGTGGTGATTGAGGAGCCGCTTGTAGCTGAAGAAGTGGTGGTTGTGACTGAAGAGCCGGCGGCTCCTGAAGTACCTGAGCAACCGGCAGCACCTGCAGTTCCTGCAACTCCGCCCGCGCTTGGACCCGGTGGTGTCGTACCACAGCCCGAAGCGCCTGTCCCGGCTGAAGCGCCACTTGTACCGGATGCGGCGGCACAGGTTCCGGTTCCACCGACGGTCATGCCCCTGATGCAGGCTCCGCAGACCCTGAATCAGGGGATGATGCCCCAGATGCCCATGCCCGGCGGTTATCCGCAAATGCCTATGGGGATGATGAATCCGTATGGCCAGCAGTTGCCGCCCGTGCGCTACTGGTATGTGATTCCGGCTTTGCCCCAAGGGATGCCGGTTTATCCGGGGATGGGTATGCAGCAGCCCCGGGTGAAGCCGCATGGTGGTGGCCAGCAGCGGCCCCGGATGAAACCGCATGGTGATGGTCAGCAGCAGCCCCGGATGAAACCGCAGCAACATCATAAGCCCGATCAGGATCAGTCTGTAAGGCATGGTCAGGGTAGTGGGCATTAGGCAATAACGCAGGCTTCTGTTTCGATGATGCCAACGGCAATTTTCAGTCAGGCTAACCGCGCATGATCACTCTGGTCGGCAATCTCAAGGGAGGAACCGGTAAAAGTACCGTGGCCTTCAATCTGGCGTTATGGTCAGCCAGGAACCGAAACCGGCGGGTGGCCGTTTATGATCTGGACCCGCAGGCAACCATTACGGATGCGTTCGAGATTCGGGCCGAGGAGGGATATCTGCCGGCCATTGTGCCGGAGCATTCCCTGGAGCGGTTGGCAGCGGAAGGTGGTGATGCCGAAGTGCTGGTGGATGTGGGGCTTTCCGATATGGAGGCCACTCGCGGGGCCATACAGTTGGCTGACCGGATTCTGGTGCCGGTTGCGCCCAGTCAGGCCGATGTCTGGTCTACCCAGCGTTTTCTGAAGATGATTGCCGAGTTGCGCTCTGATCGTCCGGCCCGTGTGCTGGCGTTGCTGAACCGTTCGGATACCCACCCAGCCGTGCGTGAGACGGATGAAGCGGCGGAGGCTCTGACTCTGCTGGATGGTATCGCGTTGTTGCAGAGCCGCCTGTACATGCGGACAACCTACCGCCGCTCCTTCAGTGAGGGGCTGGCGGTGTTCGAAATGGAGCCCCGTTCCAAGGCCGCTGCCGAGCTGGATGCCTTGGGCAGAGAAGTTTTTGAGATCAACTAGATACCTCCAGGGTACAAGGACAGGAGTTTTCCATGCAGATTTTACGTTGGCTATTGGTGCACCCGATTATTTTCGGCTGGGTGCTGGTTGTACTGGCGATCCTGCTGAATTACGGTGTTGGCAGCAAGGCCCCCGAGCATGCAGACGCCGCTGCAGACGTGCATCAGAGTGAGGGTAGTGCTGCACAGCAGGTTGTCGGCACTGAAGCTTCCGCTGAGGCCGGGCAGGAAGCTGCTACAGGTACCGAGGCAGATACCCCTGCTGCGGAAGTCACGGCAGCTGCGGAATCCGGGCAGGAAGTTGCTACAGGTACCGAGGCAGATACCCCTGCTGCGGAAGTCACTGCTGATGCTGCTTCTGCCCAGCCCCTGATGGCCAAGCCGGAGGGTGATGCTGGTGCAGCAGCCGTTGAGCAGGCCGCCGAAGCCGTCAGCGAGGCGGTGAATGTGGCGGAAAACAAGGTGGAGCAGGTGACGGAAACGGTGGTGGCAACCGGTACTGTTGTTGCAGCTGTCGGTACTGCTGAAGAAGCCACTGCATCTGCCGGCACTGAGGCTGCGCCTGCTGATGCCGTTGCTGCTGAGCAGGCCGCCGGTTCTGAAGCTGCGCCTGCTGATGCCGGGCAGGCTGCTGCTGTGACTGCCGGCACTGAATCCACCACACCGGCAGAGGCTCCGGCAGTGCTGGAAACGCCGCAAGGTACCGTGGTGGAGGCAACGTCATCTGATGCCGATTTGCTGCAGGCTGCCCGCGAGGCTTACTGGAGCAATGACTTTGAGCGGGCCAGCGGGTTTTATACCGAACTGCTGGCGCAGAATGACCAGCCGGACTACAAGGGTGAGCTGGCCAATGTGTACTGGAAACAGGGCAAAAGCAATGAAGCTGTGGCTCTGTATCTGGAAACTGCCGGCTGGCTCAAGGCGCAGGGGCGCATGACCGAGCTGCAGAATATCAAGCTGTATGTCGAAATGGTTGACCCTGCGAAAGCGGCTGAAATTGAGGCTATCATGCAGCAGCCATAGTCAGGTACTGACTGCTGCACTCACCTGAAAAAGGGTGGAATGGCTGACATTCCACCCTTTTTTATCTGGATAAAGTGGATATGGGCTTTCCATGGCAAAACGGTTATAACACTGTGGGCAAGTCAATCAGGAAAACAGGCAGTGCCGGTTACTCAACGGTCTGCCGGTTACAGGAGCATGTGTGTCCCAGAAAAAACAGTTGACCAGTCCCGACCAGGAAGTCATACAGGAACTCAAGGAAGTTGAAAAGGAATTGCATGATTTTGAGGTCAAGGAATCCAGCGTCACCCGGACCCTGCAGATCATTGTCTATCCGGCGCTGGTCGCTTTTATCATCCTTGCCGCCTACGGTTTTTACCTGGTCCAGTCGCTGACCATGGATGTGAAGCGTCTGACGGAAACCATTGCCTACATGAATACCGATATTCATGACAATCTGGGGGCGATGACCCGCACCATGGGCACCATGTCCGGCCACATGCAGCAGATGGTGGGTTCCACCGATACCATGAGTTCAACCCTGCAGAACATGTATCGCAGTACCCTGCAGATGTCCGGTGACATGGCACAGATGAATGTTTCCACCTATAACATGGCGCATTCTTTTGCCTACGTGCAGCGTGATATGTGGAGCATGAACCGCACGGTCTCGAATCCCCTGCGTATCATGACGCGCTTCATTCCGTTTTTTGGCAGTTCGGATTCACCGCCACCAGTGGCCAGCCCGGTGCTTATGCCGTATTATGGCGGCCAGCCATGGGGGTACCTGCCGCCGTCTGTGCCACTGCAGGCCCCTGCTTCACTGCCGGCAAATACCCCATAGCCGGGTATCCGGGCAGGATTTCATGATCAGGCGGGGGAAGTGGCTGATCCTCTGACATTATTAACGTTGGGAAAAAAGCAGAATGACACCGGCCAAACGCATGGATGAGCGCCTGAAGCGCCTGCAGGAACATCTGAAGCGGGAGAATCCCGTGCTTGTGGATGTCGTGGATAAATTCAGGGGACTGGACCGGATCGCCATCAAGCTGGGTTTGCTGGCAGATGGTGACTCCTATGCCACACAGATTTCCTGGTGGCCCATGATTGCCGTCATGGGTACCTTTTCGGCTGGCAAGTCCAGCTTCATCAATACCTATCTGGGGCTGGACCTCCAGCGCACCGGCAATCAGGCCGTGGATGACAAATTCACCGTCATCACCTTCAGCCCGGATGGCAGCACCCGCACCCTTCCCGGTCTGGCACTGGATGGTGACCCGCGGTTTCCGTTTTACCAGATCAGTGAGGAAATCGAGCGGGTGACGGCGGGCGAAGGCGCCAAGATCGACAATTACCTGCAGATGAAGGTCACGCCGAGCGAGGTTCTGCGCGGCAGGATTCTGATTGACTCCCCCGGATTCGATGCTGACGAGCAGCGCAAGTCCACCCTGCGCATCACGGACCACATCATTCAGCTCTCCGATCTGGTGCTGGTATTTTTTGATGCACGCCACCCGGAGCCCGGCGCGATGCAGGATACACTGGAGCACCTGGTCAAGGGCTCCCAGCGTCGCAGCGACAGCAGCAAGTTCCTGTTCATCCTGAACCAGATTGATACTTCGGCGCGGGAAGACAACCTGGAAGACATCGTGTCTTCATGGCAGAAGTCACTGGTTCAGGCCGGGATGTCAACCGGCAATTTTTATGTATTGTTCAATGACCGTCTGGTGGTACCGGCAGCGGATGAAGCGGTGTGGGCACGTTACGTTGCCAAGCGGGATGCCGACTTCAAGCGTATTGATACCCGTATCCGGGATGTGAATACCGATCGTGCCTACCGTATCACCGGCAGCATGGAGTCACTGGCGAACCAGATTGAACAGCAGGCCGTTCCGCACCTGACAACGGCGCTGAAGCGCTGGCGCAAGGATACCCTGATCTGGGATGCGATTGCGTTCAGCGGTATCGTGGTGGGGCTGGGTTTGTTGAGCGTGTGGCTGGGCTGGTGGGCCGGTCTGCGTTTCAATCCGCCCTGGCTCGGGCTGGTGCAGTCCTCGGATGTGGCTCTGGGAATTGCCATTGCCGTGCCTGTGCTGCTGCTGTTGCTGCTGCATTTCTGGATCCGGGCCAAGGTTGCCGGTTATGTAGGCAAGACTTTGCCTCAGAAGGAATCTTTTGGTAATCTTTTACAGGCCTTCCGCAAGAATACCCGTTTTCCGCACCTGTTGCTGAGTACCTCACCCGCTGGGTGGAATCCCCTGACCCGCAGCCGCTTGTCCGGGGTGCGTGATTCTGCTGACCGCTTTGTCCAGAGTCTGAATGATCGTTTCACCAATCCGTCAGGACAGGAACCGGCAGCAGTGGAAAAAAAGGCTTGAGCGGGATGAGACGCATTATTACCCCTGCATGAAACTGTTTCCTTTTACTTTGCCAGCATTTCTGCTGGCATTTTTCTTGTGGTTTCCGGGTTTGCTGCTGGTGGCCTGCGGAACGGGTGGGGCTGGTGCCCTGCGTCTGCAGGGTGAAACCATGGGGACGACCTGGAGCGTGATTGTGGTTCCCGGAGACAATCACCCCCTGCAGGCCGCGCCGGTCCGGTCCGGTATTGAGCAGGTGCTCAGGGTGGTGAATGATCGCATGTCGACCTGGCAGCCGGATTCCGAGCTGTCACGTTTCAACCGGAACCGCACGACCAACTGGTTTCCGGTATCGTCCGAGCTGGTTGACGTGGTGGAAGCGGCACGTGGCATCAGTGAAATCAGTGCCGGTATTTATGATGTGACTGTAGGGCCGCTGGTCAACCTGTGGGGCTTCGGGGCCGGTCAGGCCGGGACTCAGCCCGTGCCGGCTGAGGCCGAAATCGAGGCTGCTCGGGCCAGGGTTGGTTTTCAGCACCTGGAGACCCGTGAGCAGCCACCGGCACTGCGCAAGCAGCAGCCGGACATGTACGTCGACCTGTCTTCGATTGCCAAGGGTTATGGTGTGGATCAGGTCGGTGAATACCTGGAGGCACAGGGTTCGGGTCGCTACATGGTGGAAATCGGTGGCGAAGTCCGCACGCTGGGCCTGAGTCCGCGTGGGGATGCCTGGCGCATTGCGATTGAAAAGCCGGTTGATCTGGGACGTGCCGTGCAGCAGGGCCTGAAACTGGAGCGGGGCGGACTGGCCACTTCCGGTGATTACCGCAACTTCTTTACCGAAAACAGCAGGCGCTATTCGCATACCATTGATCCTGTCAGCGGGCGCCCTGTCATTCATCGTCTGGCATCGGTTTCGGTATTGGCGCAAAACACCATGCTGGCTGATGGTTATGCCACCCTGCTGATGGCCATGGGGGAAGTGAAAGGCCGGGAGTTCGCCCTGGAGCACGGAATCGATGCCTTTTTTATCTGGCGTACTGAACATGGATTTGACTCCTTTGCCACTGATGGTTTCCGGCAGTTGCTGGTGGCACCGGACTGAAGGGGCTGGAATATGGCGCGGGTGCTCCTGTTCAACAAGCCGTTTGATGTGCTGGCCCAGTTCACCGATCCGGCTGGCCGGCGCACGCTGGCGGATTATATCGATGTGGCGGGGGTGTATCCGGCTGGCCGGTTGGACCGGGACAGTGAGGGCCTGCTGGTTCTGACTGACAGCGGACGCCTGCAGCAGCGCATTGCCGACCCGCTACACAAGACCGGCAAAACCTACTGGGTGCAGGTGGAAGGTATCCCCTCGGAACAGGCGCTGGAGCCTTTGCGTCAGGGTGTACACCTGAAGGACGGCATCACGCTGCCTGCCGGGGTGCGCCGCATGGAGCCGCCACCTGACCTGTGGGAGCGTCAGCCGCCGATCCGGGTTCGGAAGTCGGTACCGGACAGCTGGCTGGAGCTGACCATTCATGAGGGACGTAACCGGCAGGTACGGCGGATGACCGCTGCCATCGGTTTTCCCACCCTGCGCCTGATCCGCTACCGGGTGGGGCGCTGGACCCTGGACGGGCTGGGTTGCGGCGAGTGGCGTGCGGTGTAAAATCGGCAGGGCAGGTATGGGCTGCAGCCCCGGCGCTCAGTGGCAGTCGGTACGCAACTGTCCGATTTCATGCCGGATTCCGGCCTCTATTTCCGGCCATGCCGCCAGCCGTTCCGGCTCCAGTTCATAACGCCAGGGCAGCACATCCTGATGTGCGCCGCTGGGGTGACGCTGGCAGGGACGCAGGCTGTCGGGGCTGCAGAGAAAATAAAAACCGGGCAGTACCCCTTCCGGCAGCAGTATTTCCCGGAATGCCTTGAAGCCTGCGAGAGCGGCGGCCTGCAGCTGCGGATCGGGTAATCCGGGAACGCTGTCAGCGCGGTAGATACGCAGGCCGTAGCGGGTTTCGGCGGGTGGGAGGGTGAGCAGGACCGCCAGCATTTCATCCGGAAAGTCCCGGCTGGTATCCAGATTCCGGATCAGGGTTACGGCAGGCAGGTCGGGGTCGGCAAGCCGCAATACCAGTGCATTCTCGGGGGCAGGCTGGCTTCCGGGGGGCTGCAGGTAGTTGTCGGGGATGCGGTAGCGGCATTGCTGTTGTGCCTGATGGGGGACGTGCAGCTCCAGTACACCCGAACTGGCGTGCTCCAGCTGCTGACTGATGCCGGCCCGGTGCGGGGTAAAGGGCAGCAGGAACAGCGGAATGGCCAGCAGCAGGACCGGGCGCCGTCTGAAGCCCAGCTGGTACATGCAGAAGAGGAATACCGTGGTCAGTACGAAGGCTGTCAGCAGTGCGTGTGGATAAATCTCGAAACCCTTGAACCACAGTAGCAGGCTCTGGGCGCTGATGAACAACACAAACAGCAGCGGATAAATGCCGGAGATGCCGAGTGCGTGACGACTGGCCTTGACGAACCAGACCGTGATCAGCCAGCCGCCACTCAGGGCGGTCAGCAGGTACAGGAATTTTGTGAGCCACGGAAAGGTGCCGGTCAGCGAACCTGCCTGCCACAGCAGGCAGAGCGTGAGCAGGAGGGCGCTGATGCTAAACAGCAGGGGGTTGGGGAAATGCTGCCGGAGTCGGGTTGCGCTGTTCATGGTCCGGGTTGGTCTGTTCCTGATGAGGGCGGGTAATGAAAGTGATGACTGCAGGGTTATTCCGGAGCTGACAGTATCACTGATGTCTGCGGTTTTGTCGCCTGAGTCCGGCTGCCCTTGCGTCCGGGGGCATGGTTGCACTGACCAGTGGCGGGTGGACCGGAGGTGGGTACCCTGCCGCCCTGGTCCCACGCTGCGGGAAAGCGGCAGACTGGCTGTGAAATGTTTACACTAGGCGGCTTTCAAGGTTCAGGGTAAGAACGTCGATGAGCACTATTTTTCAACATTTCCGCTGGCCGTTTCTGGTTACCCTGCTGGGGTTGTTGTTGTCCGGCTGGCTGGGCTGGGTGACAACCGGAACCCTGGCTGGTGTGGCTTCCTTTCTGTTGATCGGGATTATTCTCGCGGGTCTGGAAATCTCGCTTTCTTTTGATAATGCGATTGTCAATGCCAATATTCTCAAAAACATGGAGCCGGTCTGGCAACGGCGTTTCCTGACCTGGGGTATCCTGATTGCGGTGTTTGGCATGCGCATCATTTTCCCGCTGGCCGTGGTCAGCATTGCCGCCGGTATCGGGCCGTGGGAGGCGGTGATGCTGGCATTGCATCAGCCGGATGAATATGCCCGCATTATGGATGAGGCGCACCTGTCGGTGACGGCGTTTGGCGGTACTTTCCTGATGATGGTGGGCTTGAGCTACTTTATCGACAGCGACAAGAAGATTGACTGGATCGAGGTATTGGAGCGCCGCCTGCGCCGGCTGGCCTCACTGCGCGGGCTGGAGATTGCCCTGGTGCTCGCGATTGTGCTCGGATTTGCCCATGCCCTGCCGGAGGCAAAGCGGGCGGACTTCCTCATGGCGGCCATCATGGGGCTGCTGACCTTCACCCTGCTGGAACTGCTGGAGCATGCGCTGGATCATTCGGGGGATGTCATGAAAGCGGGGGCTGGCGGGGGACTGGGGGCTTTTCTCTACCTTGAGGTACTGGATGCCAGCTTTTCCTTTGACGGGGTGATCGGGGCGTTTGCGCTGACCAAGAACCTGTTCCTGATTGCCATTGGTCTCGGGATCGGTGCCATGTATGTGCGGGCCATGACCATTATGCTGGTTGAACGTCAGACCCTGGCCCAGTTTCGTTATCTGGAGCACGGAGCTTTTTATTCGATTACTGTGCTGGCGTTTGTCATGTTTGCTCAGTCGCTGGTGCATGTCCCTGAAGTCGTTACCGGGCTGGTGGGGGGGGGACTGATCCTGATGGCCCTTTATTCTTCTGCACGTTATAACCGCCGGCAGACAGCGGCACATTAACGGCTGTCTGCCGGAACGGAAGGGGTACTGGCGGCTTATCTACCGTTCAGCATCCGGCGTGCCCAGTTGTTGGCAATCACCTTGGCGGCATCACGACCACCGAGCCCGAAAGCGATGGCCAGTGCGATGGCCACGGCACCGATGGTGAAACCGAAGGCCATGTTGACGATGTTGTCGGCCAGCCCCATAGCACGCAGCCCCATGGCCAGTACCAGTCCCAGAATGGCGTAACGGGCAATACTGGCCACGCCGGTGCTGCTGATGGTGGCGAGCTTGTTGTAGGCCAGCGAGCTGAGGGCATAGCCGATCACCAGGATGATGGAGCCGATGAGGATGCTGCCACCAAACGCCAGGATACGGGCAAATATTTCGGAGATGATACCGATGCCCAGGGTGTTCACGGCGGCAGTGGTGGCGGTCAGCATGGCGAAGAACATGATGGCCCCGCCAATCAGGCGAACGGGGGTGAAGGTGGGGGTGAATATCCCGTGAATGCCGAGCCGGGTCGGCAGGCTGTTGACTCCCATGCCGTCCAGAATGCCATTGAGGAGATAGACCACGAAACGGGCGGCAAACCAGGCCACCACCAGTATCACACCGGCACCGATGATGTTCGGAATCGCGGCCATGAGCTTGTTGATCATTTCCGAGGCTGGCACGGTGATGGCGGGAATATTCAGTACGCCGAGTGCGGCCACGCTGATGGGCAGCAGGATCAGGGCGAAGATCAGGCCGGTTCCCAGACGGGAAAGGCGGATGTCACGGTTGCCGGTTTTCAGGAAAATCTGGTAATCCAGCTTGTTCAGGGCTGCTCCGGCCAGTTCGGAGACAATCCGGGCGATGATCCAGCCGGCATAGGCAATCACACCGGCACCGATGATGTTGGGAATCGCGGCCAGAAATTTGTTGAGCATGCTTTTCAGGGGATCAAGCACACCCGTGAGGCCGAAATGCTGCAGTACGGCCATGAGTACGAACAGGGTCAGCAGGGCCTTGATGAGCGAGGTCAGCGGACGGGCCAGGTTATGGCGCTCCAGGAAACCGACCTTGCCAAGCAGGCGCTTGATGAAGCCGGACAGGAAACGGACGATCAGCAGGCCGACGATCAGGATCAGCAGGCCGATCAGGGCATGGCCGAGCTTGCCTGAGGCGACAGGCCCCAGTGCGTTGGTTATCGGAGATAGCAGGCTTTCCATGGGGTGCTCCTTGAAATGCAGAAGGGTTGTTTGGGGTGAGGGTGTTGTTCATTCCGGGATGATGAGTTCGACCCGGCGGTTTTGCTGCCGGCCGGCTTCGGTGGCGTTGGAGGCGATGGGCTCCAGCGGGCCGACACCTTCAATCCGTACCTGTTCGTCCGGAATACCGCGCCGGATCAGCTCCTGACGGATGGCATCACTGCGCATCAGGGACAGCAAGGTATTGATGGTATCCGGGCCGGTGTTGTCGGTATGGCCCCGGATCAGGATGCCAATATCCGGGTATTCCCTGAGCAGATTGGCGGTAATATCGAGTTGCTGCCCGGCTTCGGGCTGAAGCTGGGCTGAGCCGGTCCTGAAATCCACCCGGTCGAAAATGATCGGGCTGTTGGTATGGTATTCGTCCAGCGCCTGCTGGAGTTCCTGCTCGAACCGGGACGGGAGGCGGGCATCCGGTGCGGTTTCAGTGCTGGCCGGCTCCACCATGGCCATTTGCGGGGTAGCGGATGCTGCTGCCGTGTTGCCGGCCTGTTTCAGTTGCTCCAGTTCGGTACGCAGCTGTTCCAGCGCCTGCTGCTGGGTCTGCAGACGGGCTTCGGTTGCACCGGGAACGGTGGCAGCCGTGGCCGGGCCGGCAGCCGGCAGTCGGGTCTGGAGCTGTTCGGTCAGGTCTTTGAGACGCTCGATTTCCTGTTCGGCCTTGAGCCGGGCTGACTGTTCCTGGGCCAGGGCGCTCTGACCCTGTTTGAGCTGTGCAGCCAGATCCTGCTGCTGCTTTTGCAGGTCGGTGCTGGTATTGCGCAGGCGGGCCAGTTCGGAGCGGTTGTCCGGCGGCCCGGCCATAGCGGTGTTGCCAGTGTTGTCCGTTGCTGCGGTTTCCGTCGGGGGGGTATCTGTTATTGCGCTCTGGCGCCCCTCATCCTGAGCCGTGAGGCTGCCGGGCCAGCCGGTGCGACTGCCTGTCAGCAGCCCGTCCGTGCCGGGACTGATGCCGGCCAGCCGGGGGGCTGCGCTATCGGCATGCCAGCGCCCGTCAAGTGGGGTGCTGCCGTGATTGATGAACAGGTAGATCAGGCCGAAGGAGAGCACGACCAGCCCTGCGATGAAGTATTCCAGTAATGATGTATCGTCCTGATGTTCTGACATAAGTTTTCTTCCCCGGTTGGTAAAACAACAGCTTGTCAATCAGTTCAGTTGGGTATGCTGCGGGTTCCGGTTTATCTTGTCCGGACAAACCGGCCAATAAGCCCGATGAATCCGGTATGCTGGCAAACCACAGGCAGAAACCGGTTTCATCCTATTAGCTATGTTTATGAATTAAATGACTGATGTTGATAATCGTTGGCAGAGCCTTGACAAAAGCAATCAGCGGCAACCGGAGCCGGACTGATGGGAAGCGGGTGAGGCAGGGGGTTTTGCATTTTTATTAGAAAATTATTATATTCTGAATATCGAGATTGTCCGGTGAGCTGAACAAGGAAAAATCATGGCACGCATTTTTATTTCGGCAGCCCACAAGTCCTCCGGCAAGACCACGGTATCCATCGGCCTGTGTGCCGCCTGGCAGCATCAGGGGATCCGCGTGCAACCCTTCAAGAAGGGGCCGGACTATATTGATCCCATGTGGCTGGCCGCAGCCAGTGCCCGTCCCTGTTACAATCTGGATTTCAATACCCAGTCCGATGCCGACATCCGCACCCTGTTCGACACCCGTGCTGCAGGCAGCGATCTCTGTGTGGTGGAAGCCAACAAGGGCCTGTACGATGGTCTGGCCGTGGATGGCAGTGACAGCAATGCCGCGCTGGCCAGGCTGCTGGCGGTGCCGGTGGTGCTGGTGATTGACGTGCGTGGCATGACGCGTGGTATTGCTCCCCTGCTGTTGGGCTATCAGCAGTTTGATCCGTCCGTCCGGATCAAGGGCGTGATCCTGAACCGGACCGGTGGTTCCCGGCATGAAGGCAAGCTGTGTCAGGCGGTGGCGCTTTACACCGACCTGCCGGTACTGGGTGCCGTTCGGGACAGTCCGGAGCTGGTGATCGACGAGCGCCATCTGGGGTTGATGCCCAGCAACGAGCATCTTGATGCCGAGCGCCAGATCATCCATATCCGGGAACTGATTGCTGCCCAGGTGGATACGGGGAGGGTGCTGCAGCTGGCGGAGCAGGCTGATGAGCGCCGGCCACCGGTCTCCGTCACCCGGTCACCGGGTGGCAGCAATGGCAGTGATGTGCGTATTGGCATTTGCCGTGATCCGGCATTTGGCTTTTACTATCCGGATGATCTGGAAGCACTGCAGCAGGCCGGAGCGGTGCTGGTGAATGTTGATACCCTGAAGGATACCAGCCTGCCGTCACTGGACGGGCTGTTCATCGGCGGCGGATTCCCGGAAACCCGCCTGCATGAACTGGCCGCCAATCAGGCTTTGCGCAGCGCCATCCGGACCGCCATCGACAATGGCCTGCCGACCTATGCCGAATGCGGTGGGCTGATGTACCTGGCACGCAGCCTGAGCTGGAACGGGGCGCGTGCCGAGATGGCGGGTGTGATTCCGGGCGATGCGGTGATGTACCCCAGACCCCAGGGACGCGGCTATGTGCACCTGGAGCCGACGGCAGACATGCCCTGGCCGGGCGGGACCGGTGCACTCATCCGGGCACACGAGTTCCACTATTCGCGTCTGGAGAATCTGGCGCCGGGCGGACGTTTCGCCTTTCGCGTACTGCGCGGCAGCGGCATTGACGGGACACAGGATGGCTGGGTTTATAAAAACCTGCTGGCATCCTATGCCCACCTGCGCAGTACGCCCCGTTTTGACTGGGCATCACACTTCGTTAATTTTGTCCGGAATCAGCAGAGGAGGACCATGTTATGATTGATATTACGCCGGTTGCCGCCGGGCAGATACTGGCATCAGCCCGGGAGGGCGGTATGGAGGGCCTGTCATTGCGGATTGCGATTGAGCGCCGGGAGGACGGACGTTTCCATTATGTGATGGGCTTTGACGAACACCCGCGTGAGGGTGACCAGACCTTTGAGTCCGCCGGTGTGCCGGTGGTGATGGACCCGGTATCCATCGGACTCGGTCAGGGCATGATGCTGGATTTCGTCGAACTGGATGGCCGAATGGAGTTCATTTTCCTGAATCCGAATGATCCGGGCTATCGCCCGCCCGCAGACTGACACAGCAAGGCAGAGACAGCAGGCTACATGCATGGAAAACGCCACCGGTACCCGCAGCATTGACGGCAATGACGACCTCAGCATTCCGGCCTCCTGGGCGACCAATCGCTCCGATATCGGCCAGCAGCCGGTCAAGCGCGGGCCGTTTTTCCTGCCCTGGCAGGTTCTGTTGACGCTGGTGCTGCTGTTTGTGGTCTTTGTCGGCATCGGAATGCTGTTTTACTGGTTGCCGGGCACCAATCCCACCTATCCCTGGCTGCCGCCCCTGATGTCGACGCTGTGGCTGATGGCGGGACTGGGCTTCAGTGGCCTGCTGTTCTGGGTCTGGCGCGAATTTGTTTCTTTTGGCGGGGATCTGGCCTTCTGGGCTGCACGCCTGCGCAAGGGGGACCTGAGTGCACGCATGCCGGTTGCGCCCAATTGCTGCCTCTCGGTCAGAACCCGTGAGCGCATCAATGCCATCACCCATGATTATCAGGCCCTGGCACGCATGCAGCGCCATCGCATGAGCCGGCAGGAACAATACCTGGAGCAGAAAAAGCATCACTTGAATGTACTCTACGATGTCGCCAGCGCCATCAACCGGGCCGACAGTCTGGATGACATGCTGCAACGGCTGCTGAAGACCCTGAAAGCGGTGGTCGGGGCCGAGGCGGTGGCGATCCGTCTGCTGGACCGTGAAGGCCGCTTGCGGCTGGTGGCCAGCAGCGGGCTGGATGAAGCGATTGTGGCTCTGGAGGAGTTTCTGCCGTCTTCCGACTGCCTGTGTGGCCGTGCGGCTCAGGAGGCCTGCATCCAGACCCGGCAGGATATGCGCCAGTGCGGCCTGATCCTGCAGCACACCTTTTTTTCCGAGGATTCCAGCATCGGCATGCTGGCGATCCCGATCCAGTACCGTGACAAGGTACTGGGGGTCTACAACCTGTTTGTGCCCCGCACCCAGTGTGAGTCACTCAAGGAAGAGTATGAGCTGCTGACCAGTCTGGGCCAGCACCTGGGCATGGCGGTGGAAAAGGCGGGGGTGGAGGAGGAGGCTCACAACCTGTCCATCATGCAGGAGCGTACCCGCATGGCGCATGAGCTGCATGATTCGCTGGCGCAGACCCTGGCCAGCCTGCGTTTCAAGGTGCGCCTGCTGGATGATTCCCTGAACCGGGGAGATGAGGCGGCGATCTGGCAGGAGGTCGAAGCGCTGGAAAGCACCATTGATGAAGCTTACGCCGAGCTGCGCAGCCTGATCACCCATTTCCGGGCCCCAATGGACGGGCGCGGGGTGCTGCGGGCGGTGGAGGCTCTGGCGGTGCGTTTCCGCAAGGAGACCGGCATGGAGGTGTTTTTCTATCACAACTGGAGCCTCAATGACCTTGACCCTGAAGTGGCGCGGGAGGTGGTGCGGATTGTGCAGGAGGCGCTCAACAACGTGCGCAAGCACAGTCAGGCCAGCACGGTACGCATCCTGATGTACAGCTCGGAAGAGGGGCGCTGCAGTATTCTGGTTGAGGATGATGGTGTGGGCCTGCCCGGTGAGCCACCCAGGCCGGACCCGGTGACCGGTGAGCACCTGGGGCTGGGGATCATGCACGAGCGGGCGGCAAAGATCGGTGGCGAACTGCAGTTCGACAGTGATCCGGATGAAGGGGGGACCCTGGTGCAGCTGAGTTTTCATGTGGCTCCGGCCCGGAAACTGTCTGAGCTGATCGGCAAGACCGAAGCGTCAGGGCAGTTTCCGGAATCTGACTGACTTTGTTTTCGGGATAATTTCATGAATGAAAAAGTATTGCTAATTGATGACCACACCCTGTTTCGGGCCGGACTGGAAGACCTGCTGCGCCGGCGTGGTATCGAGGTGGTGGCTGCGGTCGGAAGCGGGGATCAGGGCATCCAGAGCGTCGCCGAACTCGGCCCCGATATTGTGCTGCTGGACATGCGCATGCCCCAGATGGATGGACTGGCGATCCTGCGCCTGCTGCGCAAGAAGCATCCGGGCCTGAAGGTGGTGATGCTGACCACCAGCAGCAATGAAAGCGACCTGATCGAGGCGTTGCGCAGCGGCGCTCGTGGCTACCTGCTCAAGGACATTGAGCCGGATGAGCTGGTGGTGTCCCTGCGTGAGATTCTGGCCGGCAAAACCGTGGTAGCACCGGAGCTGGCACCGGTACTGGCGCGTTTCGTGCAGGGCGATGAAGGTGAGCTGGAGGGCGACAAGGCGGCCAATCCGTTTTCAGAGCTGACACCGCGTGAATACGAAATCCTGACCCTGCTGGCGGAAGGCCAGAGCAACAAGGTGATTGCCCGTAATCTTGGCATTTCCGATGGTACCGTGAAGCTGCATGTCAAGGCCATCCTGCGCAAGCTCAATGTCAGCTCGCGGATCACGGCAGCAGTCATGGCCGTGGAGCACGGTGTGCGTGCCAGTGCCGCTGCCGATGACTGAGCACCGGCACGGGAGTGGGGAGGGTGCCGCCCTGCCGGTACAGACCTATCGCATGCTGGTCGCTGGCGTATTGCCGCAGATCCGGGAGCTGTTTCCCTGGGACCTGGAGCAGAAGCTCCGGGACGAGCCGGAAACGCTGGTGGTGGATATCCGCGAGACGGAGGAATTTGCTCAGGGTGCTATTGCCGGGGCCCTGCATGTACCGCGCGGCATCCTGGAAGGTGCCTGCGACTGGGGGTATTCCGATACCGTACCGGCGCTGGTGCAGGCCCGTGAGCGTCCGCTGGTGCTGGTCTGCCGCTCCGGTAACCGCAGTGCCCTGGCAGCCCATACCCTGCAGTTGATGGGCTACCGCGATGTCTGGTCACTCAGGACCGGGGTGCGGGGCTGGAATGATTATGAGCTGCCGCTGTTTGACCGGCAGGGGCAGCCGGTGGATATTGATGAGGCCGAAGCACGGCTCAGTCCGCCCGTGACGCCGGACCAGCTGGGTTGACGGTTCAGCCCGGCTCCAGCACGTCCCCGAGTTTCAGTTTATGGCCCTGTTCCGGCGCATGGCTCAGCTCGGCCAGATACAGTTCAGCCGTGGCGATCGCGTCCTGCAGGGCATTGTGTGCCCCGTAACGCGGCAGATTATACTGCTGGCGCAGGTTGCCCAGACGCAGCTGGCTGGGCCTGACCGGCTGCTGGCTGCGATCCAGGCGGCGTTTTTCCAGTGCCAGCGTGTCGATGACCTGCAATGGCAGTTTGTGGCCATAGACCCGTTCCATGGCTGCGTGCAGGAAACTGCGTTCGATCTGGGCGAAATGGGCGATCAGCACCTTGCCGGTCATGCGCTCCACCAGTTCGTGCAGGGCGTCGTGCAGGTGGATACCGGCGTTCATGCGGTCATCGGTGATTTTGTGCACCACCACGGTTGCTGGCGGCAGCGGAATATTGACCTTGATGATGTGGTGTGTACAGGCACTCATCTGCACCCGACCCTGGTGGATTTCGGTGTAGCCCATGCTCAGGATGGCATCCCTGCGCATGTTGAGGCCGGTGGTTTCAAAGTCGAGGACCAGGTAATCCTGTTCCCAGACCGGGGTTCTGCGGTCGGCGAACGGGGTTTCCAGGTAGCGTCTGGCCGCCGGATGCTCCACGCTGGCGGCCAGCTGCCGTTTCCGGGTTTCAGGGGAGCGGAATGGCCACAACATCAGCGGAACCGGTCGGTCTGGTAGTGACTGGCCATGCTGTCCTGCAGGCTGGAAACCACATCGAAGGCATCCTTGAGGTGGCGGCGCTCCAGACTGGACAGCTCCTCGGGGGGCACGTAGTTGTTCGGTGCCCGCCCTTTTTCAATCTGCTGGGCCTGATGCTGCAGACGTACCATGCTGATGAACTCGAAGGCATCACGCAGGTCGTCAACCCGTGACGGGGTCAGTACCTTGGCCTCGGCAATGGCGTCCAGCCGTTCCCAGGTGTTGATCGGCGCCAGACCACCGGCCAGTGCATACAGGCGCGCCATGTCAATCACCGGTACCACACCCCGTTTTTTCAGGTCCATGCCTTCATCGGCACTGGCATTCTTGCGGTCTTTTTCCAGCACGAAGCCCCGGAAAAAGCCCAGTGGCGGACGGTGGCTCATGGCATTGCCGGCCATGAAAGCCTGGAACAGGGTCTGCTCACGGGTCCGGCTCAGAATGCCGGTCTGCAGGCGCTCCAGCAGGCTGGCATCCCCGTACAGGCAGCGCAGGTCGAAGAAAATGCTGGAATACATCAGGGCCTTGGGCTGCGGGCTTTCAATCCATTGGGTGAAATAGCCGTTCCAGACTGACCAGGGCTGACGCCACTGGTCGTTGGTGGCCATGATGTCGCCGGGACAGTAGACATAGCCGGCGGCGTTCAGGCCGTCGCTGACGAATTTGGCCACATTGCGGAAATAGTCACCGTGTTCGGCCTCATGGTAGTCATCGGAAAGGATCATGCCATTGTCCTGGTCCGAGTGTGCGGTCTGCTCACGGCGCGCCATGGAGCCGGCGACAATGAAGGCATAGGGAATGGGGGGCGGGCCGAACTGCTGCTCCGCCAGTGCCAGCAGGCGCCGGGTGATGGCCTGCCCGATGGAAGTGATGGCATGCCCGATATCACGGGCGGTCATGCTCTGGTTCACCAGCGTGACCAGCATCTTGGGCAGGCTTTTGCTCAGGGCTTCCAGCCGTGCCACGTCCTTGGCCGCCGAGATGTCACCGACCAGATAGATGGTGCTCTGGCTCTGGCTGCGCAACAGGTCGGTGGCGGAGACCACGCCCACGACCTGACCGTTGTCCACCACCGGCACATGGCGGATATTGCGCCGGGCCATCAGTAGCAGGGCATCGGAAGCCTGGTTGCCCGGTTTCAGGGTCAGCGGATCCGGAGTCATGATGTCAGTGACCGGGATATCGACGCTGCGGCCCTCTGCCACTACACGCTTGCGGAAGTCCACGTCCGTGATAATGCCGTTCAGGGCACCGTCATCGGATACAATCATGGCGGACTGGGCATTGGCTTCGTTCATCTGGACCGCCAGCTCGCGGATGGTATGGTTTCTGCCGGCCAGCAGCGGCAGTTTCATCAGTTCGCTGATGCGCTGTGTGGCCAGGGCCAGTCCTTCGCTGCCCCGGATTTCCTCGATGGCATTGCGCAGGCGTTCGGGTTTGCGTTCGGTGAAATAGCGCCGGACCCGTTCGTGGTTTTCCATGAACTTGAGGAACAGCGGGGCTGGAATGGCATAGAACAGGGTGTCTTCGAGGGTCCGGACCGTCATGCTCACCGTCCCGCCCCGGATGACCGAGCGGTGCCCGACCCAGTCCCCCTCACTCAGTTGCCCGTACAGCTCGCCGTTCTCCAGTGTCACCTCCACAGCCCCACTGCGGATCAGCAGGGCGTGCCCGTTGTGGGCCCCGATTGTCAGGACATTGGTATCCCGGCGGGCGTACTGGATTTCCAGCCCCATCGCCAGCTCGTTCAGAACCTCGTCCGGCAGCTCCGTCAGGGGTGGGCACTGGGCCAGATAGTCGCGGATTTCCAGCTGTTCGATTTCCATGGATAGACTTCCTCCGGATTGATACCCCTATGGTATGCGAAACCGGCGGCTTTGTATTGTCCTGAATCAGGTCCGCCTGTGCTTCTGGTCTTGTGGCACCGGTTTTTGCTGCCGACAGGCCGGATTTCCGGTTTGTTGCCGGTGAGTGACTTGTTACACTGGCTTCCCTCAAAGTATCCGGAAGCCTTCGCCAGAGCGATTGTTTATCCAGCCACGCAGGAACCTGCCCCATGCACGCCTATCTGCAGACCCTCCTTGACTATACCGCCCAGCACCTGTGGCTTGCAGTGGGGCTGGCGTTTCTGATCAGTGCCGGGGAGGCGCTGCTGGTGGTAGGGCTGTTTGTACCCAGCACCCTCGTGCTGGTGGGACTGGGCGGGCTGGTGGGGCTGGGCCGGCTTGATTTCTGGCCCATTTTTCTGGCGACAACTGTCGGGGCCGTTGTCGGTGATGCCCTGTCCTACTGGATCGGGCATCATTACCGTGAGCGTTTGTACAATATCTGGCCGTTTTCACATTATCAGGGGTTGCTGCAGCGAGGACACGATTATTTTGCCCACCACGGCGGTAAAAGTGTGGTAATCGGACGCTTCATTCCCGGTGTGAAAGCAGTGGTGCCCGGTATCGCCGGGATGATGGGCATGAATCCGCTGCGTTTTACCGTACTGAATGTCGTGTCCGCCTTTGCCTGGGCCGCAACCCATCTGTTGCCTGGCCTGTCGGCGGGCTGGCTGTTGTCACTGCTGGCGGGGATCAGCAAGCGTCTGGCCTTTACCGTCGGGTTGCTGTTGCTGCTGGGTATCCTGCTGATCTGGCTGGTGAACCGGGGGTTGTTGCTGGGGCGCTATTACCTGCCGCACTGGCAGCAGGCACTGGAACGCTGGGTTGAGCGGCGTCCGGCTTTGCGTAACGGCTGGCCGGGACGCCTGATTCTGGCGGAATATGCCGGATTCCGGCAGGAGGCCGGCATGTACCTGCTGCTGGGGCTGGCTGCCGGTGGGCTGATTTTCGTGCTTGCCAGTGTGCTGACACACAGCGGGCTGGATGAGCTGGATACCGCCCTGAGTCAGGGGCTGCAGGGGCTGCGTACCGCGTGGTCGGATGTGCCCATGCTGGTGGCTACCCTGTCGGGGGATGTCTGGGTGATTACCGGTGTGGTGCTGGCGGTGCTGGGCGTGCTGCTCTGGCAGCGCAGCTACCGGTTGTCAGGGGGCGTGATAATGGCTTTCATGGTGGCCGGCATTTTCATCTTCGGGACCAAGGGGCTGTTGCAGCGGTCGCGCCCGCTGCCTGATTTGTATATTGGTGGTGATGTCTATTCCTTCCCCAGCGGTCATGCCGGCTTCAGCATCCTGCTGGCGGGCCTGCTGCTCTGGTTTGCGCTCAAAGGCTGGCAGGGCAGCAAGCGCCAGCTGGCGGTACTGATACTGGTACTACTGGCAGGCCTGATCTCGGTGTCGCGCATTTATCTGGGTGCACACTGGCCCTCGGACGTGTTGGGCAGCCTGTTTTTCAGCACTTTGCTGGTGCTGGTGTTTGCCCAGGTATTCCGGCATGAGCCGGTTGCGCCGATGCTGGCCCGGAAAGTGCTGCTGCTGGCCGGTGTAAGCTATGTGCTGCTGACCGCATGGCATGTCAGTACCGGCTGGGACAGTGCCCGGCAGAAATACCAGCGTCGGCCACCAGTGCCGATGGCCCTGACGCAGCCTTGGCTGGAGGGCGGTTGGCGTAATCTGCCGGCCTATCGGCAGGATCTGCATGGTGAACAGGAGGAGCCGTTTCTGCTGCAATGGCAGGGCAGTCTGGAACAGCTGCAGCAGGCACTGCCGGACTGGTCGGTGGCTCCGGCACTGTCGCTGGCCGGTCTGAACGGGCTGGTCGTGGGCAGTACGCCGGCAGCGCAGTTACCGGCCCTGCCCAAACTGCAAGCCGGAAAGGCGGAGGTGCTGGCCCTGCAGCAGGCCGATACGGATGGACGTTTTGTGCTGCGGCTTTACCCGCAGCAGGTTGTGGAGCCGGACGGGACTGCGTCAACCATCTGGCTGGGTACCGTGACCCGTGAGCAGCTGTATCATCCCCTGAGGCAGCTCAGCCTGCTGCTGAGTGATGATGAGCAGCGCTGCACCGCACCATCCCTGCTGCAGCTTCCCCATGCCCGGCCCGCCGGCAGCCTGCGGCAGGGAAGTCCGGAATATGCCGGCTGTGGCGGGGAGGTGGTGCTGGGCAAATAGGGGCATGCGCTATACTCCCGCTTTTAAAGCGTGGGCGCATGGTGTTACATATTTACTTTATCTTGTGACGACAATGTCTAGTACACCGTCATGCTTGAACTGGCGAACTAAACATTGGAAGCTTCCCGACCGCAGACGCCAGCATCAAACTGAAACACCTTTATCCGTCAATAAAACATGACAATGTACTAGGTTGCCCCACCTGGCGCAGTTATGCTATCACCAGTATGAGCGCCCGGGTTTTGTTATGATGGGTAATCCGGGTCAGGCATGACAGCTTCATGACAGATTCGGGTTTTATGCTAGTCCCCTGTTTCGTAACAGATCCCGTGTGTTGGAGTTTTGGAGGAACCCATGAAGAAATTGTTGCTGGCGGCCAGTCTGGCCGCTGCTTTTGTTACCCTGCCGCTCACCAGCCTAGCTGCCGTGCCGGAAAAGCCCGAGTGTATCGCTCCGGCCAAGCCGGGAGGGGGTTTCGACCTGACCTGCCGTATCATCCAGACATCCATGACCGAAGCCGGCGTGATGGAAAGCCCGATGGCCGTCACCTTCATGCCCGGTGGCATCGGTGCCGTGGCCTATAACCTGTTCAATACCACCCGCACGGATGATCCGAATGCCGTGGTGGCTTTTTCCACCGGTTCACTCCTGAACATCGCCACCGGCAAATATGGCGAATGGAGCGAGAATGACGCCCGTTTTCTGGCGACGGCAGGTACTGATTACGGTGCAGTGATCGTCAAGGCCGACAGCCCGTTCCAGTCCCTGAAGGATGTGGTCGAAGCCCTCAAGAGCAGGCCGGATGACGTCGTGGTTGGTGCCGGTGGCTCGGTCGGCTCCCAGGACTGGATGAAGGCCGCGCTGTTGATGAAAGCGGCTGGTCTTGAGCCGCAGAAAATGCGCTATGTGGCCTTCGATGGCGGCGGTGAGTCCATTGCTGCGCTGTTGGGCGACAATATCCAGGTCTATACCGGGGATGTGGCGGAAATGGCGGCCCATATGGATGTCGGTGATATGCGCATTCTGGCGGTCATGGCTCCCGAGCGTCTGCCGGAGCCGTTTGACAAGGTGCCGACTGCCAGGGAGGAAGGCCTTGATGTGGAGTGGCCGATCCTGCGTGGTTACTACATGGGTAAGAATGTGTCTGACGAGGCTTATAATGTCTGGGTGGACCTGTTCAGGAAAACCTATGAAAGTGACGCCTTTGCCAAAATCCAGAAGGAAAAGGGGCTGTTTCCGCTCGACATGGCCGGTGAGGAAATGGACAAGGATATCAAGGAGCGGGTGGTACGCCTGCGCGATATCGCCAAGGAAATGGGGCTGATCAGCGAGTAAGTGACCAGACAGGCCGGACGCCTGCCGTTTTGCTGTTATTTGTCCGGGGTCAGGCATCCGGCCTGACCCTTTACCATCAACCCTTTCAAGGCTGTTTTATCATGGCTGATCGCATATTTGCCTCCCTGGCGCTGCTGGTGGCGCTGGGCTATGGCTGGATTGCATTCACTAGCATCAAGGCCCCGTTCCAATATGACCCGCTGGGCCCGGAATCCTGGCCGCGCATTCTCGCGCTGGTGGGCGTGTTGTGCTGTCTCTACATCCTGTTTCGTCCCGATACCGAACCGTTTGAACTGCAGGGTTCTGCAGCTTTCAAGGTCGTGGTCATGCTGGTTGCACTGGTTGGCTACGCGGCCCTGTTTGAGCCTGCCGGCTTTGTACTTGCCACCGCGCTTTTCTGTGCCGTGGCTGCGCTGCTGCTGGGGGCGGAGCTACTGAAGGCCATCCTGTTCGGGGTGGCGACCGGAATCATCGGCTATCTGGTCGGTGCCAAGCTGCTGGCGCTGAACCTGCCTGCCGGCCTGTTGAAATTCATGTTTTAAGGAGGCCTGACATGGATGCCGTTCTGACCGGGTTGGGGCAGGGCTTTGCCGTTGCCTTCCAGCCCCTGAATCTGCTGCTGGTACTGGGGGGATGTTTCTTCGGTACCCTGATCGGTGCCCTGCCGGGTATCGGCCCCATCAACGGGGTCGCAATCCTGCTGCCGATTGCCTACAGCCTCGGCTTTCCACCCGAGACCGCGCTGATCCTGCTGGCCGGGATTTATTACGGTGCCGAGTATGGCGGGCGCATTTCCTCAATCCTGCTGAATGTGCCTGGTGATGCCGGCGCGGTGATGACCACCCTGGACGGCAACCCGCTGGCCAAGCGGGGTGAGGCAGGCCGGGCACTGTCGTTGTCTGCCGTGGCTTCGTTCGTGGGCGGTACCGTTGCCGTGGTGCTGATGTCGCTGTTTGCACCGGTACTGGCCGCTTTTGCCGTCAAGTTCAGCCCCGCCGACTACGTGGCGTTGATGGTGTTTGCCTTTGCCTCCCTGGCTTCGCTGGTGGGCAAGAATCCGGTCAAGACCCTGTTGGGGGCGGTGATGGGACTGATGATCGCCTCCATCGGTGTGGACGCCAATACCGGGGTGATGCGCTTTACGTTCGGCAGTCCGGACCTGATGGCCGGGATTGATTTTCTGGTGATCGTTATCGGCCTGTTCGGCATGGCGGAGCTGCTGCATCTGGTCGAGGCTCAGGCCCGTGGCACGTTGCAGGTGCTGGAAATCGGCAAGAGTTTTGTCAGCTGGAAGGACATCCTGACCGTAAAATGGGTGATGCTGCGCTCCTCGCTGATCGGTTTTGTGATCGGGATTCTGCCCGGTACCGGGGCCTCCGTGGCATCCGCTGTCACTTACGGCACGGAAAAGCGGCTGGCTGGCGACAGCGGTTCCAGCTTCGGTACCGGTGACATCCGGGGTCTTGCCGCCCCGGAGGCTGCCAACAACGCGTCTGCCGGCGGGGCCATGGTGCCGATGCTGACCCTTGGGATTCCGGGGTCCGGTACCACGGCGATCCTGCTGGGGGCGCTGCTGCTTTTCAACATCACGCCGGGGCCGCTGATGTTCCAGCAGAAACCTGAAATCGCCTGGGGCCTGATTGCCTCCATGTATATCGGCAATATCGCCCTGCTGGTCATCAACCTGCCGCTGGTGGGCTTGTTCGCCCGTCTGCTGACCATTCCGCAGCAGTACCTGACCCCGCTGATTGCGGTGCTGGCCTTTATCGGCGTGTTTTCGGTGGTCGGCAATCCGTTTGATCTTTACATGATCATCGGGCTGGGCGTGTTCGGCTGGCTGCTGCGCAAGCTGGATTTTTCACTGGCACCGGTGATTCTGGGTGTGGTACTGGGCAGTCTGTTCGAGGACAACCTGCGCCGGGCGCTGTCGATTTCCGGCGGTGACTGGTCCATCCTGCTCAAGTCAGGCAACAGCGTCGTGCTGTACCTGCTGGCGGTGGCGGTGGTGTTTGTTCCTCTCCTGCTGGGACGTCGTCGTGGCAAAAAGTCCTGAGCCACTCTGGACATTCCTGAAACCGATAGGGCTGACCTTCGTGGTCGGTTTTATCGGGGCCGGGCTGGGAACCCTGATGCACCTGCCGGTACCGGCCCTGCTTGGCAGTGGCATTCTGGTTTCCATCCTTGCCTTTACCCGCCTGCCGCTGGCCATGCCGGACGGACTGCGCAACGCCGGTTTTACGGTGCTGGGCTGCTCCATGGGCAGTGGTGTAACCCCTGAAATGCTGGGTCTGGTGGGGCGCTGGCCCGCCAGCCTGCTGCTGCTGGTGCTGACCGTGGTGATCATGATGGCCTCCGGGGTGTGGCTGCTATCACGGTTTTTCGGCATGGACCGGCATACGGCCCTGCTGGCCTGTACGCCTGGCGGGGCTTCCACGGTGCTGGCCATCGCCACCGACGACGGTGCGGATGTACGGGCTGTCGTGGTGCTGCAGATTTTGCGCCTGCTGCTGGTGATGGCCTTCCTGCCGCTGATCATTCAGACTCTGGGGCTGCAGGGCGGGCAGGGTGTCAATGCCAGCAGTGCCATCATGCCCTGGCACCATGTACTGCTGCTGGTACTGGCGGCCTATGCTGTAGCACGGCTGCTGGCCTGGTTCAGGGTACCGGCCGCTTTTGTGCTCAGCGGGTTGCTGCTGAGCGGCTTCACGCACATGGAAGGCTGGCTGGATGGCCGTTTGCCGGTACCGCTGGTGACACTGGCCTTTGTGATTGTCGGCTGCATGGCCGGGGTGCGCTTTGTCGGTGTGCGGCTGGCGGAAATGAAGCGCTATTCCGTGGCGGCACTGGCCAGTGTCGGCCTCAGCACCCTGATTTCCGCGCTGCTGGCCGGTCTGGCGGCCTGGCTGCTGAGCCTGCCGTTCGGGCAGGTCTGGATTGCCTATTCACCGGGCGGGATTGAAGCGATGGCAGCGCTGGCCATGGCACTGCATTTTGATCCGGCCTATATCGCGGCCCACCACCTGTTCCGCATTGTCGGACTGACTTTGCTGCTGCCGCTGTTTTCCGGCTGGATGAAGGTCAGGGGCCGACAGCCTGACCGGCAGACCTGATCTTCCCGCCGTTTGCAGTTTTAACCTCTCCGGAAAGAGCCCCGAAGGGCCGCAGTTATCGATCAGGAGCCGACAGCAGATACCCCAGATGGGTGTTCGGGTCCAGCCGTCCGGGGTCCTGACGCCAGTTGAGCTTGTGCACCGGGGTGGCATTGCTGTCGATGAAGGCCCGGCCTTCCGGCGTCAGGGGCTGATTCATGCCCAGCCGGTTCTGCAGCCATTCAGCCGGTGTGTCATACAGGAAATCCCGCTTCCACCAGTGGCCGGAAAGCGCCGGATGCTGCTCCAGCGTGTGGCCGAACTGGTACATGGGCAGCGGGTAGGGACGCAGTTTCAGGGTATCGCTCACCAGCGGCTGGAACCAGATCCGGTTGGGTAGCAGGCCGCGCCTGCGCAGGCTGGTCAGGTGCCGGATCAGGTGCCGGCGCCAGCCATCCTGGGGTGGAAAACGGCGTGCGGCAAAGAAGGTTTCGACCGTGTGGCTCCAGGCTTCCAGCAGCGGGCTGTGCGGGGTGGCAGCCAGCAGCCAGTTGGTCATCAGGCGGTCACGGCGCTGGCTGGCAAAGGCAAAAAAGCCCTGCTCCAGCCGGGGTTCCAGCCATTCCGGCAGTGCCTGCACGCAGAACAGGGTGGCATCGGCCCAGACCCCGCCATGGGCCCGCAGCAGGCGCAGCCGCACCAGATCGGCAAACAGCTGTACCGGCATGTCCGGACGTTGTTCAATATCATCAACGCTGACCCATCGGGGCAGGTGGCTGCGTTCCAGCAGGCGCAGCTCCCAGTCCGGATGCTGTAGCTGCCAGCTGTTGACACAGTGCCGGACCAGAAAGGGTGACTGCGCAGTGCCCTGATCCCAGTAAATCCAGATGATACGTGGCAGCTTCATGGTGGCTGTTCCCTGTTGAGCGGGGCACAGGATAAGCGCCGGGAGCCGCCATGACAAGCCGGGGCCAGCAGCCGGCAGCATGACAGGGGCAATGCCTGATGCACCGGCCCGGATACCCCCAGGCAATGGAATGGCGGTGGAAACCGGCAGACAGGTAACGGATTCCGGGTTATCCTGACCAGTTTTGGGAGTGGCTCATGTCAGGGGTATTGCGTGCCACACTGGTGGGTTACGTTGCGGTGGTGCTGTGGGGTCTGCTGGCCCTGCTGACGCGTCTGACCGGTGGCCGGATTCCACCGTTCCAGCTGCTGGCCATGACTTTCGGGATCGCCTTTGTCCTCATGTGCCTGAACTGGTGGCGCAGGGGGGAATCCGGTCTGGCTCACGCCCGTCAGCCCTGGCAGGCCTGGCTGATCGGGGTCGGAGGCTACTTCGGTTATCATTTCTGCTATTTTCTGGCCATGAGCAAGGCACCGGTGGTGGAAGTGAGCCTGCTGGCCTATCTCTGGCCGCTGCTGATTGTGCTGTTTGCCAGTCTGTTGCCGGGGGAGCGGCTGCTGAAGCGTTATCTGGTCGGGGCCGTGATTGCGCTGTACGGCTGCTGGCTGCTGGTGGGCGGGCACCGGGGCGGGTTCAGCCCGGAATACCTGTCCGGCTATCTGCTGGCACTGGCCTGTGCCCTGATCTGGTCGGCCTATTCGGTGCTGAGCCGGCTGGTGAGCCGTGTGCCCACCGATGCCGTGGGCTGGTTCTGCGCGGTGACAGCAGTACTGGCACTGTGCTGCCATTGGTTATGGGAGAAAACGGTCTGGCCGGGGCATATGCTCGAGTGGTTTGGCATCATCGGCCTTGGGATCGGCCCCATGGGTATCGCCTTTTTCACCTGGGATTACGGCATCAAGCATGGCAACCTGCAGCTACTGGGGGTACTGGCCTATTCCGCCCCGCTGATCTCCACCCTGGTACTGGTCATGGCCGGCATGGCTGAAAACGGTCCGACCCTGTGGCTGGCCTGTGCCGCCATTGTGGCCGGCTCGCTGATTGCCGGCTGGCGGGGGCGCAAGTCAGCACAGGCTTAAACGCCGTTTATTCTTGAAGCCGTTCATTGCCCCTTTTGACGCCCTTCCCCCTTTGCACGGGAAGGGCCGGGGATAGGAACTGTCTTACTCCGTGACCAGTGTGCCGACTCCCTGGTCCGTCAGCAGTTCCAGCAACACGGCATGTTCCACGCGTCCGTCCAGGATGCAGGCACTGCCCACCCCACCCCGGATGGCATCGGTGGCACAGGCCAGTTTGGGCAGCATGCCGCCGTGGATGGTACCGTCTGCCGTCAGGTGCTCGATGTCGGCCCGGCTCAGGGTGTCGATCAGGCTGCCCTGCTTGTCCAGCACGCCTGGAATGTTGGTCAGCAGCAGCAGCTTTTCCGCCTGCAGCACCTCGGCCATTTTACCGGCCACCAGATCCGCATTGATGTTGTAGGTGGCACCATCAGTACCGACCCCGATCGGGGCAATGACCGGAATGAAGCGGTCCTCCTCCAGCAGGCGCACCGCCCGTGGATTGATCTTCTCGACTTCGCCCACATACCCGAGGTCGACGGATTCTGCCGGCTGGCCATCCGGCGTGCGCCGTTCCAGCATCAGCTTGCGTGCCTGGATCAGGTTGCCGTCCTTGCCGGTCAGGCCGATGGCCCGTCCGCCGGCCTGATTGATCATGTTCACGATCTGCTGGTTGACCAGTCCACCCAGCACCATCTGCACCACATCCATGGTTTCCTCATCGGTGACGCGCATGCCGTCGATGAACTGGCTGTCCTTGCCGATGCGCTTGAGCAGGGCACCGATCTGGGGGCCGCCACCATGCACCACCACCGGATTGATGCCGATCTGTTTCAGCAGCACGATGTCACGGGCAAAGCCCTGTTTGAGGTTTTCCTCGGTCATGGCATTGCCACCGTACTTGATGACAATGGTTTTGCCGCTGTACTGCTGGATGTAGGGCAGGGCTTCGATCAGGATATTGGCTGTTGCCTGGGCTGTGTTCATCGTGTCGTTTCCTGGATCATTGGGGAAAGCGCGCAGTATAACCCGTCAGCCCGGACAATAAAGGGCTATCAGGGAGCTGTCGGCCAGGACTGGCCGGCAACTTCGGGGGCAGATGCTTGAGCTGTTTGTTTTTTGTGCACGTCTCAGGGTTTTAGTTGCTATACTGGAGCCTCGTTCCGGCACATCAATGGGGAAGACTGATGGATTATGAACTGGTAATTGTGGGTGGCGGCATGACCGGTCTGGCGCTGGCAGCCCTGCTGGCGGACTCGGGCCTGCGCATTGCCGTGCTGGAAAACCGTCCCTCTCCTCAATCCTTTAGGGCGGGTGAGCCCTTTGCTGCCAGGGTTTCGGCCCTGAGCCCGGCATCCTGCCGCCTGTTGCAGCAGGCCGGCGCCTGGGAGGGAATTCTGGCGCGCCGGGCCTGTGCCTATGAGTCCATGGTGGTCTGGGATGGCACCGGTGCCGGTGAAGTGCGTTTCGATGCGGCCGAAATGGGTGAGCCGGCCCTGGGCTACATTGTGGAAAACCGGATCGTCCAGCTAGCCCTGCTGGATGTATTGGCACAGAAAACAGCCGTTGAGCTGCTTTTTTCCGCTCCGATGCAGGGTTTTGTCATCCGGAACGGACAGGTTTGCGTTGAGCTGGAGGGCAACCGGGTACTGGGTTGCCAGTTACTGGTGGGAGCCGATGGTGCAGATTCACAGGCGAGAAGCCGGGCCGGACTGGACTGGAAACAGGATGATCCGGGCCAGAAAGGGCTGGTCGGTACGGTGGTGACGACGGAGCCGCACCGGCAGACAGCCTGGCAGCGTTTCATGCCTGATGGTCCCCTGGCTTTTCTGCCACTGCCCGATGCGCACGCCTGTTCCATGGTCTGGACCCTGCCGTCTGATGTGGCCGATGCCTGTCTGGGGCGGAGTCGGGCGTCGTTGTGTGACCTGATTGCTGCCGGGCTGGACCAGCGTCTGGGGGCTGTGGTCTCCGTGGATGCACTGGGGGCCTTTCCGTTGCAGAGTGCCTATGCACCTTCCTGCGTGGCCGAACGTCTGGCCTTGATCGGGGATGCGGCCCATGTGGTGCACCCCCTGGCCGGGCAGGGCGTCAATCTGGGCTTCAGGGATGTGGCGGTACTGGCTGATGCGGTACGCCATGCCCCGGATCCGGGCGCATCCGGCGTATTGCGTCGCTATGCGCGCAGCCGCAAGGGTGACAACCTGCTGACCCTGCAGGCCATGGACGGTTTCCGGCTGCTGTTTGGCAACCGCTCACCCTTGTTGACTCCGTTGCGCAACAGCGGCATGCAGTGGGTGGAGCGTTTGCCGTGGCTGAAGCAGCGGCTGGCACGTCAGGCGATGGGCGTCTGAGACCGGGGCAGGTGGCCAGCCTATGTGCCGGACGGGGTGGGTGATGCCGGGGCCGGGGTGGTGTCAGCCTGCCGGATCAGGTGGTTGAGCCGGGTGATAAAGGTCCGGAACTGGGTGGTATCCGGTTTGTTCTGCCATAGAAACAGGAAGTTTTCATTGGTGTGGCGTTGCCGGAACACGGTCAGGCGGGTGGTATAGAGGAAAAACCGGTACAGCAGTACCAGGGCCGCGCCCCCGAAGGGGAAGGCCAGCAGCAGCAGCAGGATGGAGGCATATTTCTGGCTCAGCAGCAGCAGGGTCAGGGTCAGGGCCGCCATGAACAGGCTGTTGAGCAGCCATTTGATGGAAAAGGATGTCGAGTAGGTCGGATTGGCCTGCAGCAACTCCAGCGGAATAAGGGTTTCATGGGAACGGAGCAGGGATCTTTCGCGCACCAGCAGAAAGCGGGAGTCCTTGATGACAAATTCACGGGTTCCGAACAGCCAGTGACGCTGTTTCAGGTAGGCATGGCTTGGCGAAGGTGTCTGCATATTGAAAAGGCCGGTATTCACTTGAAGCGGATTATGGTCATGACGCACTTGCATTGCCATGTTTTCCCGACAGTCTGCCGGAGGGTTAGGAAAGATTAAACCTGAGAGGATCGTGTTATGTATGGATACATTCTGCCCTTGGGGCCAAAGCGGGTATCCGGGGGCGTGATGTTATTGATGGCGGTGTTGCTGCAGGCCGGTGTGGCCGCCGATGCGAAACAGGCACTTCCCCCCAGTGAGGGGGCGGGTGTGGTCAAGCTGGTGGCGACCCTGCATGAAAGCCCGACGTTTGCAAAAGTGACCTGGTTTGTATATCGTCTGGACAACATCTCCCGGCCCGTCAGGGTGGTGCCGCGCCATATGGTGACACTCAGCCTGAAGCCCGGTAGTTATAAGGTGACTGCCCGTATGGATGAGGTTGAGCGCAGTCGCATGTTTGAGCTCCCTCCCAACTCGGAGCAGGAAGTCGTGATTCCGATGGATTGAGCCGATGCCGATCCTTAAACTTCAGCAAGGTTGAGCGTGTGTCAGTGAGTGACCGTTATGCCGTATTGGGAAATCCGGTAAAGCACAGCAGATCCCCCGCCATTCATGCCCTGTTTGCCCGCCAGACCGGGCAGGCTGTCCGGTATGAGGCCCTGATGCCGGCCCTGGACGGGTTTGGGGCTTTTGTGGCTGATCTGCAGGCCCGTGGCCTGCGGGGCTGCAATGTCACCCTGCCGTTCAAGCAGGAAGCCTGGGCCCTGGCAACCGGGCTCAGTGAGCATGCCCGGCGGGCCGGGGCGGTGAATACCCTGAGCTTTCAGCCGGATGGCCGCATTCAGGGGGCCAATACCGATGGGGTCGGACTGGTGCGTGACCTGCAGCGCTTCGGGATAGCGCCGCCGGGGCTGCGCATTCTGCTGCTGGGAGCCGGCGGGGCTTCGCGCGGGGTATTGCAGCCCCTGCTGGAGCAGGCACCGGAGCAGTTGCACATTGCCAACCGCACGCCTGAAAAAGCACGGGAGCTGGCGCAGGCTTTTGCGGCTTTCGGTGCGGTCAGCGGGGGGGGGTATACCGCGCTGGATGGTCCCTTCGACCTCATCATCAATGCCACTGCCGCCAGCATTGCCGGTGATCTGCCGCCATTGCCCGCCGGCATTCTGCTGGAAGGCGGCAGTGCCTATGACATGATGTACGGCGCGGAACCGACCCCGTTCATGGACTGGGCACAGGTACACGGAGCCGGCAGGGTGCTGGATGGTCTGGGCATGCTGGTGGAGCAGGCTGCCGAATCCTTTTACATCTGGCGCGGTGTCCGTCCGGAAACCACGTCAGTGCTGGAAACTGTCCGCAGCCGTTTGTAGCGGCAAAACGCTTGCCCAGACTTAATCTTTCGAGAAAGTCCGGAAAGTGCCCCACAAAGGCAAGAAGCACTGGCAATGGATTGCTGAAACCGATGTCAGCCTGACCCGCCCCAAACCCAGTAGCAAGAAAAGCCGTAAACCGGCAGTGCCAGGCAGCCCGGTGGAAGCCTGTCTAGTCATCAGCCGTATTCTCACCGATGACGGCAAGCTGCTGGCCGAATGGTTCCTGATAACCCATGTGACAGAGGTCGACAAGGTAACTATTGCACTTTGGTATTATGGGTATTGGTAGGTTGAACCTTGGCAGCAGGAATCTGTACTGGCCATTGCCCAAACGGTTGCTGTCGCCCAGTATGGTATGTGTGGCGGTGTGAGCGTTATGAGCCATGTTGGCAATCATGAAGGCCTACTCACCAGAACAACTGGACGGTCTCAAAAAGACCGTCCAACAATTTGTGCAGATACCTGTGCCTGTAAACGGGGGAGAGCAGGCACCTGTTTTATCAGCTGTTATTTCAGCGCTTCATAAGGCAGTCCGACATACTGCTCGGCAATGACCTTCTGGCCGGCTTCTGATGCCAGGTAATAACGCAGTTCCGATTCCGCCATGCGGCTGAAGAACTCGTTTTCCGTGCCCCGGAAGTCGTGCAGCATGTTACTCATCCACCATGAGAAGCGCTCGCCGTTCCAGACCCGGCGCAGGGCGATATCCGAGTACTGGGTGATGCAGTCGGGATCATTGTCGCGGTACACACGGGTCATTATCCTGTACAGGGTCGCCACGTCGGAAGCGGCAAGGTTCAGGCCCTTGGCTCCGGTCGGCGGCACGATGTGTGCGGCGTCCCCGACCAGGAATAGGCGCCCGTACTGCATCGGCTCGCACACGAAAGAGCGTAGCGGGGCGATGCTTTTTTCGATGCTGGGACCGGTAACCAGCCGCGCGGCAGCATCGGGAGGCAGGCGGGTCTTGAACTCATCCCAGAACACCTCATCCGGCCAGTCTTCCACCCGGTCGCTGAGCGGAACCTGGATGTAATAGCGGGAACGGGTGGCGGAGCGCCGGCTGGCCAGCGCAAAACCGCGCTCGTGGCGGCAGTAGATCAGCTCCGGGCTGACCGGCGGAGTATCGCTCATGACCCCGAGCCAGCCGAACGGATAAATGCGCTCGTACTCCTGACGCACATCGGAAGGAATGGTCTTGCGCGATACGCCATGGAAGCCGTCGCAGCCGGCGATGTAATCGCATTCGAGCCGGTACTGCTCCCCGCCATGGGTGAAAGTGATTGCCGGCTGCCCGGATTTCACATCCAGCGGCTGGACCTCACTGGCTTCATAATAGGTCTGCAGCCCGGCAGCGGCACGGGCCTCCATCAGATCGCGGGTGATTTCCACCTGACCGTAACAGACCACCACCTGACCGTCGGTCAGCTCCTTGAGATTGATGTAGGTGCATTCGCCATTGATGGCAATTTCAAAGCCGTCGTGGATTTCGCCCTCGGCATCCATGCGGGCGTCGACACCGGCTTCGCGTACCAGATTGACAAAGCCCTGTTCCAGAATGCCGGCACGGATGCGTCCGAGCACATAATCGCCCGTGACCCGTTCCAGAATGATGTTGTCGATCCCCTGTTTCGCCAGCAACTGGCCGAGCAGCAGGCCGGAAGGGCCGGCTCCGATAATGGCTACCTGGGTCTTGATGGTTTTCATGTCGTCCTCCTCTGGGTTTGACCGGGCCATGTCCGGCATGGCCCGTGTGGGGGCACAGTATTGGCTACCTGCCATGGCAGCACCATTCACTTGTGCCCCAGCTTCTGGTACTTTTGGTGCAGGAGACGGATCAATCACCACAGGAGGCAGCATGAGCATACGTCAGGCAGGACCCCAGTCCATTCCGGATTTTGCCCTTTATGGCGAGGCGGTGCTGGCACAGCAGCCCGAGTTCATCCATATCGAGGACATTGCCAGCCGCAGCCGCCGCCATGGCTGGCTGATCCGCCCGCACCGTCATGGCCATCTGTTTCAGGTGCTGTTTCTGTATGACGGTTCCATGAAGGTGTGTTTCGACGAGCAGCAGCAGGATCTCGATGGCAGCTGGGCGGTCTGCATTCCACCGGGGTTCGTGCACGGCTTCCGGTTTCCGGCGGATACCTGTGGCATGGTGCTGAGTGTGGTGGATGCGTTTCTGATGCCTGACCCGAGCCTGCAGGTGCGCAGCGGTTTCGACAGCCTGCTGGAGGTGCCCTGTACCATCGGGTTTGCAGAAAAGGATGTACTTTTAGTGCAGATCAGACAGTATCTGGAGCAGATTCGGGCCGAGCTGGAGCAGCGTGAGCACGGGCATGCCGCCATGCTGCATGCCCTGATGCACCTGGTGCTGCTGACCCTCAAGCGCCAGCAGCTGCTGCAGGCGGACCAGCGCCATGGCCATGAATCCGGACGACGCCAGCTGTTCCGGGAGTTCCGCCACCTGCTGGACCGCCGTTACCGGGAGCACTGGCGCGTGCAGGCTTATGCGCAGGCGCTGGGGGTGTCGGTATCCACCCTGAACCGCACCTGCCAGCAGCAGGCCGGACAGGCGGCCAAAAATCTGGTTCAGGAGCGGCTGCTGCTGGAAATCAAGCGCCGCCTGATTTACACCACCGAGCCGCTGGAGAGCATGGCCTATACCCTGGGCTTCAAGGACCCGGCCTATTTTTCGCGCTTTTTCCGCAAGCTGGCACAGATGACCCTGAGTGAATACCGCCGGGTGCAGTATGGACGCATGGACACGCAGCTGCCATAGGGCTGGTGCTCAGCCGGGCAATTCCCCACAGTTGCCGGGTCCGTCTTCCGGTTTCTGCACTCCTGCCGTTATACTCCGCTCCCGTTTAATGGCACGAATGAGAAACGGAGCAATCATGAAGAAACTGGAACACGCGTTCGAGCATTTTCTGTTCACCAGCCGCTGGCTGCTGGGGCCGGTCTATCTGGCGCTGGTGATCACGCTGGTGGTCTTGCTGATCAAGGCCTTCAAGCAGCTCTGGCTGCTGATGAGCACCATCCTGACCGCCGAAAGCGAGCAGATCATTTTTGGCGTGCTGTCACTGGTGGATATCTCCCTGGTCATGAACCTGCTGATCATCATCATCTTCAGCGGGTATGAAAACTTTGTCTCCAAGATGGACGAGCTGCACGGGCATGCCGACCGTCCCGAATGGATGGGGCATATCGGCTTTACCGACCTGAAACTGAAACTGATCGGCTCCATTGTGGCTATTTCCGGCATCGAACTGCTCAAGGCCTTCATGTATGTGGAAAGCCTGTCTGACCGCGATCTGGGCTGGATGGTCGGGATTCACCTGACCTTTGTGGTTTCCGGAGTGCTGTATGCGTTCATGGACCGGCTCAGCCATCACTGAGGCTCAGCCAAGCCGTAGCAGAATCACCCCGGAAAGGATGACAGCGGCAGCCCCCAGTCTGCGCGCTCCGACCGGTTCTTTCAGCAGCAGCACTCCCAGCAGCATGGCAAACAGGATGCTGGTTTCGCGCATGGCCGTGACCAGCGCCAGCGGTGCCTGGGTAAAGGCCCATACCACCATGGCATAGGCCGTGTAGGAGGCGAATCCGGCCTTGAGCGTGAACGGTAACTGGCGGGTGAACAGTACGCGCACCAGCCCCGGCCGTTTGAAATGCAGATAGACGGACCAGATCAGCGGGTTGATCAGGGATGTGGCCGAATAATACCCGATGGCGCTCCCGGCGAGGCGGGCACCGATGCCATCCACGCTGGAGTAGGTGGCGATGCAGAGGCCGGTGGCCAGCGAGAGCAGACCAACCTTGGGGTCGATATGGCCATCCCGGCTGCGCAGCAGCGCCAGCAGAATCAGCCCGCTGCCGATCAGCAGTACTGCCAGCCCTTCCTGCAGCGAGAGGGATTCACCGATCAGGCCTACCGATACCAGTGCCACCAGCAGGGGAGCGACACCCCGTGCCAGCGGGTAGACCTGGCTCAGATCACCGATGTGGTAGGCTTTGTGCAGGAATAGCTGGTAGCCGGTATGCACCAGCACGCTGCCGATGATCCAGGGCCAGGCTGCCGGGGCCGGCAGGGGCACAAACACCAGCGCCAGCAGGGCATAGGGGATGTGACCATAGACCATGGCACTCATGCCCATGAGCTTGTCGTCGCTGCGCTTGACCAGAAAGTTCCAGCCTGCATGCAGCAGGGCGGCCAGCAGCACGACCAGAGTGACGGTGAGAGACATGGATCAGTACGGGCCGGTGCTGTGGATCCGTTGCACCTGCGCTGCCAGTGCGGTACCCAGGGTCCGGTGGGTTTCTGCGTTGAAGTGCACCCCGTCCACCGGGCTGGTTGTGATCACGCTGCTGGCATCAAAAAAGTGGCAGCCGCATTCCGTGGCCATGTCGGCATAGCAGCGGGCAAATCCGCGGGATTTTTCCACCCCGAAAATGCGGGGCGAGAAGCGGCTGATGCTGCTTTCCACCAGCGGGGGCGGAGCAATCAGCAGTACGGCAGGTGCCGCCTGGTTCACACCGCTGGCGCTGGCTTGCGTCACCCGTACCAGCCGTCCGACCGATTTGGCGATTTCAAAGGCCGTGACATTGAAGCGGTCCTTGGCATCGTTGGTGCCGAGCATGATCAGTACCAGGTCCAGCGGTTTGTGCGAGCGCAGGCAGGGGATGAGGTAGGCAAGGCCGCTCATGTGATCCTCGACCACATCCTCCCAGACTGTGGTACGTCCGTTCATGCCTTCTTCGATGACCTCAAAGCCGGTCCCGAGCCGGGTGGCCATGTGGCGCGGCCAGCGGGTGTGGTGGTCAAAACGGTTGCCGGTCTGCGGGTCATAGCCCCAGGTGTTGGAGTCGCCGAAGCACAGGATGCGGTACATGGGTGGTTTCCTTACGGTCGGGTTTCAACTATTTCACAGAGCAGGCAGTCGGGCAAGCTGTGCCTGTCACCAGCGTGTATGCATCGGGAAGGTATGCCGGTGGGGTTTCGGCGGTGCAAGGGGATACCGGGGCTTTCGCACAGTTTGCCAATATCAGTACATCTACAGGAGCCCGAATGCGTCGTGAGCAGCCGGGGGGTGTACTCCAGAATTTTTCCTGTTGACGGTCGTACACATCAAACAAAAGAAACCAGGCGGGTAGTGCATCGTAGCTCAACGAGTGTTAAAGTGGACCCTAAAGTCAAGACAGGAAGTCGACAAATTCAAGTTAAACTCCGGGCCTGTTTGAAAGTACCTCAGCCAAGTGTATGGCCAGGCGTCTGGTAATCAAGCGACTGGTGCAGCCGCTCGGTATTGTAAAAGCTGAAATACGCTGCCAGACTGGCATGCAGTTCAAGGAACGGTCTGAAACTCATGCAGATACAGGCACTCATACTGGACTGACCGCCAGAGTCGCTCCACAAAATGTTGTCCAGCGCCCGGGCCTTTGCCGTCCATGCTGATGCGAATTCTCCGCTCCTGCAAGGGGGCCAGAAAATCCTCGCTGGTGAACTGGCTGCCCTGATCCGTGTTGAAAATCTCGGGCTTTGCCTGCTGCAGGGTACGGTTCAACGCTTGGACACAGAAGCCCGCATCCAGGGTACTTACGGCTCACCGGATGACCTTCCTGATTCAGCTACTCGGTCAGTCGGCGGCTGCCATAAAAGGGCGTGGGCAGGTACTGCTCATCCAGCAGACGCATCAACTGCAGGTTTGCCAGACTTTCACCCGCAGGAGCCGGGTAATACCAGCTGGATCGGTTCAGCCCCAGTAACTCACACTGACGCTTGATGCCCAGCTGCGGATGCTCAGGCTCAATGCACTTGCGCATGGCATCAACAGACAGCACCAGATTTTTTTTCAACCAGTCCAGCTCCATTTTCAGGCGACCGATTTCCTCGTACAACGGCGCTGTCAGGCTGGCCGGGTCCGCCTTGGCCGCTGTTCGGCCAAACAGTTCCGGTGCCATCTTCAGCAGCTGCTGTTTCCACTGGCTGATCTGGACGGCGGCTATCTCATGCTCGCCTGGGCCAGCTGGCTGAGTGTTTTGTCCCCTCTGCAAGCTGCCAGGGCCACTCGGGCCTTGAATTCCGGGGCATGGCGTTTGCGTTTTGCTGTCATTGTGTACCCTCCTGTCAGCAGCAATGTAAAACTGATCCACTAATGACCATTCAAAACTGCC
>JAGRJD010000042.1 GCA_020442915.1 Thiothrix sp.
CCCACCATTAAACTCCCGTCAAGCACCTTCTTTAAAAAAACTGAAATATTTTTATGGCAGACTGGCAACACGCAGTGACAATGAGCCCCAGCATTGCCGAAATACCGTTTTTTTACAAAGCTTACCTGAGTGTCACACGGGCAAACCGATGTTTCCCGACCTGGAAGACCGCCGACTCCCCTCTGGCAATGACCAGACTCCGGTCCTCAATACGCTCACCATCAATCCTGACCGCTCCCTGCCTGATCATGCGCAGTGCGTCCGAGGTGCTGCTGACCAGACCCGCATCTTTCAGCAAATTGGCAATCGGTACACCATCAGGCCCGACATCCAGCACCAGCGCCTCCACTTCCTCCGGCAGAGCACCTTTCTGAAACCGGGCAATAAAGGCTTCCCGCGCCGAGCGCGCAGCCGCCTGCCCATGAAATCTGCCAATAATTTCCTCCGCCAGCAGAAACTTGGTATCGCGTGGATTGCTCCCTGCGGCAACAGCTGCCTTGTAGCGGGCAATTTCCGTCAAAGGCCGAAAACTAAGCAACTCAAAATAGCGCCACATCAGCACATCGGAAATGGACATGATTTTGCCAAACATGTCACTGGGCGCATCCGTGATGCCGATGTAGTTACCCAGTGACTTGGACATCTTGTTGACACCATCCAGCCCCTCCAGTAACGGCATGGTCATCACGACCTGCTGCTCCTGCCCATACTGCCGCTGCAGCTCGCGCCCAACCAGAAGGTTGAATTTCTGATCCGTCCCGCCAAGTTCCACATCAGCCCGCAAGGCAACCGAGTCATACCCCTGGACCAGAGGGTACAGAAACTCGTGAATCGCGATCGGCTGACCGGCCTTGTAGCGCTTATTGAAATCATCCCGCTCCAGCATGCGCGCCACCGTATGCTTGGCAGCCAGCCGGATCATCTCTGCCGGCCTCATTGCCCCCATCCAGGTTGAATTAAAGGCAATCTCGGTCCGGTCCGGGTCCAGTATCTTGAAAATCTGTTCTTTATAGGTGACCGCATTGGTCTGAACCTGCTCTTCTGTCAGGGCAGGACGCGTGGCGGACTTGCCGGTCGGATCACCGATCAGTCCGGTAAAATCACCGATCAGGAAAATGACCTGGTGTCCTGCCTCCTGAAACTGCCGCATCTTGTTGATCAGCACCGTATGCCCGAGGTGCAGATCGGGAGCTGTCGGATCAAAACCCGCCTTGATTCGCAGCCCCCCCCCCTTCTTCAACTTCTGCTCCAGTTCCGCCTGCACCAACACTTCATCGGTGCCACGCATCAGCTCAGCCAAAATGTCAGCAAACTGCTCCATCTAACAATTCCCACTTATTGACAACAGAATTCTTTTCCCATACAAAGGCGGCACAAGCTTATCATGAAACGCTTTTTTTTATCGCGTCATCCGTGCTTGGGCTTGTCAGCAACAACAACACGATACGGGTCGGGCTTGTAGCCGACAACAGCAATTCAGTACCTGTTCAGTGTTGTTTGCCTAGTCTTTTCAGGATTTTTTGTAATTTTTTTACAGAAAATCGACAAAAGGCGATGCATACAGGGAGTTATCAACATTGTTAACCAAGGGACAAACGCCTCAAGCCCAACCCCATAACAACAATAACAAATGGAATCAGGCAATGGAGAGGTACAACTTACCCGTTGGCGGTATAGAGGTCATAATCAGCGGGAGCCGATCGTCCCGCCCCGAAACGGTCACCGCCACCAGAAAACCAGCCCCCGCCCCCAAGGCCAGCCATCGACAGCCCATGGCCTCCCCCCGCAGCAAGCCCGAAACATCCAGGCATCACGGACCGGCACGTTATGTCGCCAGCCGCGCCCTGATTTTTGCAACCTTGCTCGCTGGCTTTGGCAACATCCCGGTCTACTCGAAAATTCCGTCCGGTGATGATGAATCCAGCCCCGGTGGAACAAGCAACACGATAGCAGGCACTCTGCATACCCTGAACCAGCCGCTGGAACTGGACTTGCCTGATCATGTGGAAACCTACGCGGGCCATGCGGTCGACGCGCTGCCTTCGGCAACGGTCGGGAAATGGGAGCTGCACCGCATCACCGAAGGCGACACCCTGACAGGCATCCTGTCCGTGCTGGATACCACGACAACCGCCACGGAGCTGCTGGCCAGTGAAGACGTTGCCGAAACCCTGACGACACTGAAGCCGGGAGCCAAATTGTTCATCCAGCTGAACAATCAGGGTATCAGGCAACTGATCTACGCACCGGCGGGTCGCAATGCCTATGTGGTATCCCTGCAGGACGGCCTGTTCAGCGGCAAGTGGAGCAAAGAGCTGTTTGATGAACAGCAGACCCAGGTTGCTTTTACACTGAACCACCCGTTTCATTACGATGCCAACAAGGCCGGCCTACCGATCTCCATCACCCGGCAGCTGACCCGGATTTTCCGGAATGATGTGAACTTTCGCCGCATCCAGATCGGTGATCAGGTCAGTGTCATTTTCGAGGATTATTTTTACCAGAGCGAGCGCATCTATACTGATGAGATTCTTGCTGCCGAATTCAACCACAAAGGCAAGGTCTACCAGCGTATCCGTTTTCCCATGGGCAATGGCTCTGTGCGCTACCTGAATCCGGACAGCGACCTGGAACTCAAACAGGTTGCTTTTGATCGCTACCCGATCAGGGGCGGACGGCTAAGCTCCGGATTCGGCAGCCGGCGCCATCCGATATTCCGCTCCCGCCGTATGCACAGCGGTGTGGATTTTGCCGCCCCCAAAGGCACGCCAATCCAAGCGACCGGAGACGGAACCATCCGCTTTGTTGGCCAGAAAGGCGCTTACGGCAATGCCATCATGATTGCCCATGGCCAGGGTATAGACACCCTGTATGGCCACATGTCCGGATTTCGTGACGGCCTGAAACCCGGAGACACCATCAAACGCGGCCAGACAATCGGCTATGTCGGGTCGACCGGGCGCTCCACCGGAAATCATGTCCATTACGAATTTCATGTCAACGATGAGCCGCAGAATCCGATGAAGGTCAAGCTGCCCGAAAAAGGCATTCTGAGTCAGCAGGAAATAAACAGCTTTCGACGCCTGGCCAAGAACATGAGCAATCAGCTGTCAAGGCTGCGTGAAACAGCGTCAATAGACCGCAACCTCCGGCAGCAGTTCGGTGGCTGAACCCCAAAACCTGATGCAGCCTCCTTTTCCTGCATGAGATGAACCTGGCCTGACCCAGCCTGTCAGGCCAGACATACACACAGACCCATAATCAGCCCGCTCATCACTCCAGCAGGCTCCCCCTAGGGGGTCCCCCGGAACCTGGCGACGGATGAAAACCGACACGCTGCTCCTGACGCCGAGCGGTTTCGATCACTTCCGACCGAGCCATCATGTCAGCAAGGCTGATATCCGACAGAAACAACCGGATCTGGTTGCTGAGGTCCATCCACAGATCATGAGTCAGACACCGCTTGCTGTCCTGACAATCCCCCACGCCGCCGCAGCGGGTTGCATCCACATTTTCATCAACAGCAGCAATAATATCGGCAATACTGATTTGTCCCGGCAAGCTGTTAAGCTGATAACCTCCCCCCGGCCCCCGGATGCTGGAAACCAGCCCCGCACGGCGCAGGCGTGCAAACAGCTGTTCCAGATAGGAAAGGGAAATTTCCTGGCGTGCCGATATTTCAGCCAGGGAAACCGGCTGTTTACCATCGTGTATTGCCAGATCAAGCATGGCGGTCACCGCGTACCGCCCCTTGGTCGTTAGTCGCATTTCGCAGGCTCTCCAGATTTGCCTGCAAAATGCTAGCAATAGCTGACAAAATCAGTCAAGTATCGTGTTTTTTTTAGGTTTTTTTGCAGTTTCATCTGCTTGCCTCCAGCGCCGGAGGTGTCACGTGCCAGCAACCTATTCGGCAGCCTCATCACAGGCCATCTTTTCAACCTTGAGCCTGGGCAACTCGCCCGGATCAAAGCCGACATCCAGACGTTTGAGCTCCTGACACATGTTGTCCATGCGCTCATGCATCAGGTGAATATGATCCAGCAGGCGATTCACGGTATCTGCCACCGGGTCGGGCATATCCTGTGTGGCACCATAGGCATCAAAACCCAATCGGGCCGCCACGGCCTCACGCCGTTTCTCTACCACCGTACGCCGCTTCACTTCCCGCCCTGGCACGCCGACGACTGTCATCTGTTCCGGTACATCCTTGACCACAACCGCATTGGAACCGATCCGTGCGCCACTGCCGAGCGTGATGGGCCCCAGCACTTTGGCCCCGGCACCCACCACCACATTATCTGCCAGGGTGGGATGACGCTTGCCCGGCTTCCAGCTGGTGCCTCCCAAGGTCACGCCCTGGTACAGGGTACAGTCATCCCCGATTTCTGCCGTACCACCGATGACAATCCCCATACCGTGATCAATGAAAAAACGCCGTCCGATGGTGGCCCCCGGATGAATCTCAATGCCGGTATAAAGGCGGGGAATATTGGACAGAAGACGTGCCAGCCACTTGAAACCCTTCTGCCAGAGCCAGTGATCCATACGATGAAACAGGATGGCATGAATACCGGGATAGGTGGTCAGGATTTCCAGCACATTGCGGGCTGCTGGATCACGGTCAAAAATGCAGTTGATATCTTCGCGAATGCGCTCAAACATGGTGAGTGGCTCCGGATTTGCAGAATTAGTGTCAGCCCCCGATGTTAGCAGAAAGCCATTTGGCAGACAGGCTGCAACACCCTGCCAGAAGCCGATGTCAGGGCTGAAACGCGTTATCGACCTCATCCACTTCGGCCCCCGGCACGGCTGCACCCCCGACCATACGGGTATTGCGGGTACGCAACACCGGCTGCTGACTGGAAACCTTGCCTTCACGCCAGACAATCAGGATGCCGGACAATACCGTAATCGCAGCACCCAGCAACACCATGCCATCCGCCACCTCATTAAAAAACAGCAGGCCGTACAGAATTGCCCACAGCAACTGGCTATACTGCATGGGAGCCACCATGGCTGCCGGTGCACGCCGATAGCCATTCAGCACCAGCAGCTGCCCCAGCAGGGCCATGCCACCGATCAGGAACATGATCGACAGATCATGCAGGGGCATGGGCTGATAGACAAAATACAGCATGCCACCGGACACGACGATATTCATGATCAAGGGCACCAGAATCAGGGTGGCCGAATTTTCCAGATTACCGATCTTGCGCGAAATCACAGCCGCAGCAGCCCCGCAGCAAGCCGCCAGCAGCCCCAGCAGATGCCCGAGCTCCAGCCGCTCTGGTGATGGCCGCAATACCACCAGCACCCCCACCAGCCCCAGCACGATCATGCTCCAGCGCCACATGCCCACCTTCTCCCCCAGTACCGGAATGGCCATCAGGGAAATCAGCAGTGGCGTGGTAAACAGCAGCACATAAGCCTGCACCAGCGGTAACATGGAAAATGCCATGAAGGCAAAGCACAGGCTGCCCACCATGGCCAGCGCACGCAGGAACACCAGCCCCGGGTGCCTGGGACGCAGGGATACCGCTCGCCCGTCCACCACTCTGGCCATGGAGAAAGGCAAATAGCCAAACAGCATGGCGAAAAAAATGGTCTGGAACACCGAATAGCCGGACAGGCTTTTCACCAGGGCATCATGGGCCGAGAAAACGGCAAAACCAGCCAGTGTGAACACCAGTCCCATCATGGTCGTCGAGGGGGTATTGCTCGAAGCAGTCGTGGTTGTATTCACGTTCAGGTGTCCATCATTCCGAAAAAGACCTCGTGAGGCGGCAGAGTGATCACCGCAGCGCGGCAACGCCCCCTGAAGCCATGTCCGGACAGATTTTCCAGACCGGAACGGCCACTGTCAAAAGCCTGTGGCACCGCCCCGAGATTAAACGCACACACCTGGGCTTTACCATCCAGCTTGCGCACAAAAGCCACCACCTCTCCCGGCGCATCCAGCATGTGCTGTTCCCCGCGCAGCAGGCAAGGCTGAGTGCGGCGCCAGTGAACAAACTGGCGGATACGGTTGAGAACCGAAGCCGGGTCGGCACGCTGCACATCCACGGACAACGCGACATGCTCCGCCGGTATCGGCAGCCAGGGCTGCACCCTGCCCCCGGTAAAACCGGCATTGGCGGCATCATGCTGCCAGGGCATCGGTGTCCGGCAACCATCCCGGCCCTTGAAGTCCGGCCAGAAACGGATGCCATACGGATCCTGCAGCAACTCAAACGGTACATCGGCTTCCGGCAACCCCAGCTCATCCCCCTGATACATGCAGGGCGTACCCCGAATACTCAGCATCAGGGCGGCAATCAGGGGAGCCTGCGCCGGTGTCTGCCCCCAGCGCGTCACCACACGTGGCATGTCATGGTTGGTAAATGCCCAGCAGGGCCAGCCCGACCCGATCCCGGCCTGCATGCGCTCCAGCACGGAACGCACATGTGCAGCATTGAACACCGGCGTCATGAAATCAAAACTGTAGCCCATGTGCAAACGCCGGCCTTGCTCGGTATAGGCTGCCACGGTCTGGTACATATCGGTCACGGCCCCCAGCTCACCAACCGAGGTGGTGGCCGGATACGCATCCAGCAGGGCGCGCAGGCGCTCCATAAATACCAGGTTTTCCGGGCGATTGATATTGTACATCGGGTTTTGCATAGCATAGGGGTTTTCCCTGCCGACCCCGTTCACCACCTCGCCGGGCGCCAGCGGTGGATTGTTGCGCAACAGGGCATCATGAACATACATGTTGGCGGTATCCAGGCGCAGCCCGTCCACACCCCGATCCAGCCAAAAACGTACCTCATCCAGCAGGGCATCCTGCACCACTGGATTGTGGAAATTCAGGTCCGGCTGGCTTGCCAGAAAGTTATGCATGTAGTACTGGCGGCGCTGTGTATCCCACTCCCAGGCCGGGCCACCGAAAATCGACAGCCAGTTGGTGGGCGGCGTACCATCCGGCTGCGGGTCGGCCCAGACAAACCAGTCAGCCCTGGGGTTGTCACGTGAGCGCCGGCTTTCCCGGAACCAGGCATGCTGGTCGGAAGTATGGGACAGCACCTGATCAATCAGGATACGGATACCCAGCTGATGGGCACGCGCCAGCAGGGCATCAAAATCCTCCAGGGTTCCGAACATCGGATCAACCGCACGATAATCCGACACATCATAACCGAAATCCTTCATGGGTGACTTGAAAAACGGCGACAGCCACAGCGCATCAACCCCGAGCCAGGCCAGATAATCCAACCGCTCATGGATACCTTTCAGATCACCAATCCCGTCCCCGTTACTGTCCTGATAAGAGCGGGGGTACACCTGATAAATCAGTGCGCTGCGCCACCAGTCGGAATCCCCCCCCAACTGCCTGTCCTGCAAAATTACTGTCATTTTTTCACCTGAACCCGGATTCAATCCACAGACAACCCATTAGAGCACAAGATCAAAGCGCTTTGAAGAAAGGCATGGCAACTTCCATACACTATTTCCGCCTGCAGCCAGAACGGAGTTTACTTGGTTTGCTTTGAAAACAGCAAGCGAGGGCCGGAACAGTGCCGGGAAGGGATGCACACCGTCTAAAACCCTTCCTCCTTTCAAATGGGAACCTGAAAGGAGGAAGAAAAATCAAGGATTGCAACGGTGGAATGGAAATCAACCCCTGATCAGGGGAGCATCCGTCACCAGAACGAACGCTCCCGGTCAGCACTTAAACAATCAGAAATTGTAAGTGAAGCGCACACGGGCACCGGAAACCTTGTCATCATCCGAGCCATGCTTGGAGCTGGAAGTACCTGCTGCAAAGGTGACAGCAGCACCACTTTCAGGGCCGAAAATCGGCACGGTGTAGGCACCATACACACTGTAGACCTTCGGGTCCGCACTGCTGCCACTGACATCCTGCTTGGAGTAAATATAACCCAGACCCCAATTATCCCTGGTGTAGTTGATGGCAACAGACTGAGCCTTGTCATCCGTCAGCTTGTTTTTACCAGCGGTATAGGAAGCTGCCATGTCACCACCGCCCAGCTTGACGGAGCCACCGATACCGCCACCATGACCATCCCTGGTTTTGCTGCCACCGGAGTCCTTTTCAACCGAGGACTCATAGCCGCCCCAGACCTTGGCATTACCGAAATCATAGGTGACAGCAGGGCGTACACCGCTGATGCTGGCATCACCATCCTTGTAATACATGGTACCCAGTTCAAGGTGGGTCTGAGTATTCGGATTCATATGGAAAGCCGCGTGCAGCACGTCATCCCGACGGCCGCGAACGATGTTGGCCTCGTAAATCCACACCTCACCCGCTCTGGGAACGAAAACGTCCTTGCCGAGCGGAAACAGGTTCATGGCCTCGAAACGGCCCATCTGGACATCCCAGGCCTTGCTGCCAAACTGGAGGAACACATCATCATAGGCAATTTCATTCGTACCGGAAACCGAAGCACTGCTATCCAGAATGGCGATGTTCGTATTATTCTCACGGAAAGGGATCAGGGGCTGTACCTTGGCCTTGACGAAGCGGTTGCCATCCGTCCATTCACCACCGGCATCCAGCTTGATGCGCCCGTTGTCGTCGAATGTATCCCCGCCGGACTGATGGGAAACGGCATCAATATTCAGCTCCACATCACCTCCCAAAGTCAGGCTGCCCTCAGCCTGTACCACACCCGCAGACAGGGCGACCATCCCACAAAGAACGCTTGCAGATAATTGGGTTTTCATTGCTCTCACCTATAGTTAAATAAACGCCGGCAAAGCAAAACGCTCCGCCAAAGCAGCTTGAAAAAGGTTGTTTCGCAGCCCTGGCAAGCCTGCTTGCCTGAAATTAACCAAGTCCGGATGGACGCTGGGCTTAACCTGACTCCTCCGTACCTATTAAAGCACATTTTTGAAAAACTTTGAAAGTTTTTTGTAGCAAAAACACAACATAAAACTGGCCCGATCACGCAAGGCACCCAGCCTGGAAAAAAGGCCATTTAATCATAAATATCATAATATTATAGAAAAAAAGACAAAGCCTGACGCGATTAAATCATTCAAATTGATCAATAAATTGAATCAAATCAGGGTCACACTGAGGCAAAGCGGTTTGAAATTACACGCCAACCAGCAGCGGTACTGGACCTGCCACCGGCCCTGCCAGTATCCTAGGCAGGAATAACCAGCCGGCCACAATGCCTGATGGCCGGGAGTACAGCAAAACTGAGCCATGAGCCTTAAAGAATTATCCAGGAAACTCGGACTGTCCCAGACCACGGTCAGCCGGGCCTTGAACGGTTATCCTGAAGTTGGAGCCAAAACCCGTGAGCGGGTACTGAAAGTGGCGGCTGAAATGAATTACCGCCCAAACCGGTTTGCCAAATCACTGGCTACCGGCAAGTCAGGCCATATCGGCATCATTTTCCCGGTGGAGCGCAAACTGCTGGCCACCCCCCTGTTCAACGAGTTTCTGGCAGGAATCTCCCAGTTTCTGGTGGAAAAGGATATGGACCTGACCATCATGCCGGTCAAGGCCGAACAGGAGCTGCAGGCTTACCGTGCACTGGCCCGGTCCGGACGGGTGGATGGCCTGATCCTGAGCACGCCACAGCTGAACGATCCCCGCATTGCCTGCCTGTCCGACCTGGATGTCCCCTACATCATGCATGGCCGTCTGCACCCGGAGGATACCGTCAACGACCCGGACCATATCACTTTCCCTTACCTCGATATTGACAACCAGGGAGCCTTTGAGCGCGCAACCCGGCTGCTGATCGACATGGGGCACGAAAACATTGCCCTGGTCAATGATGACCCCTACTTCACCTTTGCCCACCACCGGCTGGCGGGCTACCGGGCGGCACTGGAAAGCAGCGGGTTGAAATTCCGGCCTGAAAATGTCTACGCGGATGAAATGACCGAAGAACGGGGTTTTCACGCTGCCAGCACGGCCTTGCACAAAAGCCGCCCTCCCACCGCCTTTCTGGCCTCCAGCATTATCCTGGCACTGGGCATCAAACGTGCCATCCGGGAAACCGGCCTGCGCCCGGGACGGGATATCTCCATCATCACCCACGATGACGAGCTGCCCTATCTGCAGGCCAACAAGTTCACCCCGCCCCTGACTGCCGTCACCTCCTCCATCTGCCGTGCCGGCTATCTGGTGGCCAGCAAACTGCATGCACTGATCGAATCACCGGAACTGTGCCAACCCGCGTCGATCCGGAAAAACTTCCAGCAGGTGCTGGAAGTTGACCTGATTGTACGCAACTCAACCAGTGCGCGCTGAAAAACACCGGCTGTACAGAACAATCGACCCCGGCAGGCCCGACACAGGCCGCCTGCCGGGATCAAGGTACTCCTCAGGTCTGCATGCGCCAGATCATTTCCTTGTCACGGCTGCGCACATTCTGTCCCAGCATCTCGGGTGTCACCAGCGTAATCCCCTCCTCACTGACATAGAAGCGCTTGGCATCCTCCTCCCGGTTTTCCCCAATGATGGTACCATCCGGGATGACACACGCCTTGTCCACCACACACTTTGACAGGCGGCAGTTACGCCCGATGCTGACCTTGGGCAGGATGATGCTGTCCTTGACCAGCGAGCGCTCACCGACGGTGGTGGCGAAAAACAGGATGGAACGTTTCAGGCGGGCCCCGGACAGAATGCAGCCGGCAGAAATAAGCGAGTCAATCGCCTCGCCACGGCGGCCCTCGTCATCAAACACGAATTTGGCCGGTGGATACTGGGGCTGATAGGTCCAGACCGGCCAGTTGCGGTCATAAAGATTCAGCTCCGGCTCGACTTCGCACAATTCCATGTTGGCCTTCCAGTAGGAATGGAGCGTACCCACATCGCGCCAGTAGGCCGGTTCATTGTTGTAATAGTTGCGGAACGGATAGGCAATCCCCTTGGCGGTATGGATATAGGTGGGAATGATGTCCTTGCCGAAATCATGGGAAGAATGGTCGCTGTTGGCATCTTCGCTCAGGGACTCAAACAGGAAATCACGCGAGAACACGTAAATGCCCATGGAAACCAGCGCAATGCCGGGTTTGCCCGGCATGGAATCAGGTTGCGCAGGCTTTTCCCGGAATTCCGTGATGTTCATATCCTCATCGACCGACATGACACCGAAAGCGCTGGCCTCTTCTACCGGTACCTCAATACAGGCCACGGTAAAATCCGCTCCGGACCGCACATGCTGGCTCAGCATCTCGGAGTAATCCATCTTGTAGACATGATCTCCGCCCAGCACAATCACGTACTCCGGATCATGGCGCCGGAAAATGTCGATGTTCTGATACAGGGCATCAGCCGTCCCCTGATACCATTCCTTTTTTTCCGTGCGCTGCTGGGCCGGAATGATTTCCACAAACTCACTCACCTCAGCACGCATGAAACTCCAGGCCCGCTGCAGATGACGAATCAGGGAATCGGCCTTGTACTGCGTCAGCACACCGATGCGGCGAATTCCGGAATTGACGCAGTTGGACAGGGTAAAATCAATGATGCGGTATTTGCCACCAAAGGGAACAGCCGGCTTGGCGCGATTGCGGGTCAGGTTTTTCAGGCGCGACCCCTCACCACCAGCCAGCACCAGTGCCAGCGTTTTGCGGGACAGATCACCTGCCATTTTCATGCGATGAGGCTCTTTGGTATTGTCAGCCATCATATGTCTCCTTCCATACATAAAGGTTGTTGGCTTCTCTGTTTTCTCCTCACCCCCCACGATAGCATAAATCGGGGTGACAGTGGATGATCCAGAGCCACTCCAGACCGGGTATCGGGAACCAGAAACAGACCGGCCCGACGGCACCGAAACCGGTCCAGACACAACGCGAAGTCACCGGGGGAGACAGCTACTCCGGCTTGTCCTTGTCATGCTTGCTGGAGACCACGGCAAGGCGGATGATGTTGGTTGAGCCGGGGGTGCCGAACGGCACCCCTGCCGTCACCACAATCCGGTCACCCAGCCGGGAAAAGCCCTTGCGCTGCACCATGCGCACCGACTTGCCGACCATTTCCGAAAATGACGCCACATCACGGGTCTGCACTGAATACACCCCCCAGACCAGCGCCAGCTTGCGTGCCACATGGGTGGAAGGCGTCAGTCCCATAATCGGCACCTCACCCCGCATGCGGGCTGCCCGCAGGGTGGTGGAACCGGTGCTGGTAAAGGTCACAATCGCCGAACACCGGCGGCTGGTGGCAATCTGAGAGGCCGCCATGGCAATCGCATCGGCATCCGAAGCCTCACCCTCGATCGGATAGACCTTCAACAACTTGCGGTAATAGCCGTCATGCTCGGTTTCACTGATGATGCGTCCCATAACCTCGACCGCTTCACGCGGATACTGCCCGGCAGCCGTCTCCGCCGAGAGCATGACCGCATCCGCCCCGTCATAAATGGCGGTCGCCACATCAGATGCCTCGGCACGGGTCGGTACCGGAGCCTGGATCATGGACTCCAGCATCTGGGTCGCCACCACCACCGGCTTGCCGCGCAGACGGGCGTACTCGATGATACGCTTCTGGAGCGACGGCACCCGCTCCGGTGGCAGTTCCACCCCCAGATCACCACGCGCCACCATCACGGCATCGGAATAATCCAGAATGCGTGACAGATCGTCCAGGGCGGAAGGCTTTTCCAGCTTGGCCATGACACCGGCACGCCCATCCACCAGTGCACGGGCCTCCATCATGTCCTCGGCCCGCTGGACAAACGAAAGCGCCACCCAGTCCACGCCCAGCTCCAGCCCGAAAGCCAGGTCCTTGCGGTCTTTCTCGGTCAGGGCGCTGATGGGCAGCTGGGTGTCCGGCACATTCACTCCCTTGCGGTCGGAAACAACCCCGGCCACCATGACCTTGGTCACAATCCGGTCCAGATGCACTTCCTGCACCTGCAGCCGGATCTTGCCATCATCCACCAGCAGGTCGTGTCCCGGCTGCAATACCGCAAAAATCTCCTTGTGCGGCAGACAGACCCCTTCCTGATCACCCTCACGCGCCGCCAGATACAGCGTAAACAGCTGCCCTTTCTCCAACTGCACCCGGCCTGCACTGAAAGTGCCGATGCGCAGCTTCGGTCCCTGCAGGTCCAGCAGCACCCCGATCGGACGCCCAACCATGGCCTCGACCCGACGAATCGTTTCCAGACGCTGGTGCTGATCCTCATGGGTACCATGGCTGAAATTGAGCCGGAAAACATTGACACCGGTTTCCACCAGACTCCGGATCATCACTTCGGACGAGGATGCCGGCCCCAGAGTGGCAACAATCTTGGTACGCCGATCCAGTTTGAACGGACTTGCTACCGTAGCATTCATGCCTGCCTCCCGTTGCGGAGTTGCTGGCAGTCATGTGCCAGTTGCTCAATCCCGGCCCAGTCGCCGGCTTCCAGCATGGCCCTCGGGGCCACCCATGATCCCCCCACACACACGACATTGGGCAAGGCCAGATAAGCAGCAGCATTGCCCGCACCGATACCACCGGTAGGGCAGAAACTCACCTGCGGCAGCGGGCCATGCAGTGACCTGAGCAAGGCCATTCCGCCCACGGCCTCTGCCGGAAACAGCTTCAGGACATCCAGCCCCTGCTCCAGCAGATACATGACCTCGGAACCGGTGGCGGCACCGGGCAACAATGGCAGCCCCGCATCCTGTGCCGCCTTGAGCAGGCGCTCGGTTGCTCCCGGTGACACGATAAAATCGGCACCGGCAGCCTTGACCGCCCTGACATCCTGTTCCGTCAGCACCGTACCGGCTCCGACCACACTGCCCTCAACCTCACGCATGGCACGGATTGCATCCAGGGCCACCGGCGTGCGCAGGGTGACTTCCAACACCGGCAGCCCGCCCCTGACCAGCGCCTCGGCCAGCGGGCGCGCCTGCCCCCGTTGTTCCAGCACCAGCACCGGAATGACCGGCGCCTGCTGACATACCTGTAATATTTTGCTCATCACTCCATCTTCCTGCTTGTTTTCCGTTCTATCATGACTGCAGTCCGAACAAGTGCCTCAGCACCCCTGCGGTTGCACCATCCACATCATCCGGCACCTGGTGTGTCCATATGGCAGCCTCCAGCTGCTTCGCCATTTTCTTGCCCAGCTCAACACCCCACTGATCGTAGGAATTCACATCCCAGATCACGCCCTGCACAAAGACCTTGTGCTCAAACAGCGCCACCAGTCGCCCCAGTGTCTCCGGGGTCAGGGCACGGTAGACCAGCAGTGAAGAAGGCCGGTTGCCCGGAAAACTCCGGTGTACGGCCAGCCGGGCAATACTGTCGGTGCTGGCACCGGCCTGCTGCATTTCTTCACGTACCGCCAGCTCGTCACGCCCGAAAGCCAGCGCCCGCGCCTGAGCCAGTACATTGGCCAGCAGGGCCTGATGGTGCCCCTGTGCATCACCATAGGTACTGCTGACCGAGGGATTGGCAGCCACCAGAAAATCCACCGGAATCACATCCGTCCCCTGATGGATGAGCTGGAAAAATGAATGCTGGGCATTGGTACCCGGCTCACCCCAGATCACGGCACCGGTGGCATGTGTCACTACCTCACCCGCACGGCTGATGCGCTTGCCGTTGGACTCCATGTCCAGCTGCTGCACATAGGCGGGAAAGCGTGCCAGATGCTGATCATACGGAATCAATGCTACCGTTGGATAACCCAGCACATTACGCCGCCAGATACCGACCAGCGCCATCAGCACCGGCAGGTTCTGCGCCAGCGGGGCCGTGCGGAAATGCCGGTCCATGGTTTCGGCCCCGGCCAGAAACGCCTCGAATGCTTCGGCTCCAATGGCAATAGCCACCGGCAGGCCAATCGCTGACCAGACGGAATAACGCCCTCCGACCCAGTCCCAGAAACCGAATACCCGCGAGTCATCAATCCGGTAACTGCGGGTGGCTGCCAGATTGGTGGATACCGCCACCAGATGCGCCCCGGCCTCCTCCCCCAGTGCCTGCTTGAGCCAGGCCAGTGCCGTGGCGAAGTTCTGCATGGTTTCCGCGGTGGTGAAGGTTTTCGAGGCCACAATGATCAGGGTGGTCTGCGGATCAAGCCCGCTCAGGGTATCCATGATGTGAGCACCATCCACATTGGACACAAAGTGGGTACGCGGACCGTCATGCCAGGGCGACAGCGCCTGTGTCACCATCACCGGTCCCAGATCCGAACCGCCAATGCCGATATTCACCACATCGGTGAACGGCTGGCCGCCGACACCGGCATAAGTACCACTGCGCACTGCCTCGGCAAAATCCAGAAACCGCCGGCGCACGGCATGGACCTCCGGCATCACCGGCTCACCGTCCACCTGCACCTCCGGATCGGCCCCGTCCCGCAGCGCGGTATGCAGCACGGCCCGGCCTTCCGTGAAATTGATACCAGCCCCCGCCAGCATGGCATCACGCCGCTGCGCCACCCCGGCACCGCGAGCCAGTTCCAGCAGAAGCTCCAGGGCCGGCACATCCAACTGCTCGCGGGAAAAATCGTACAGCAAGTCATCCTGATACGCACTCAGGGCCGCAAACCGCTGTCCATCGGCGGCAAACAGGTCACGCAGGTGCTGCCTCTGCAGCTGCTCCCCGCAGGCACGCAATGTTTTCAGTTGCTGATCCAGGATACGCATTGCCTTATACCTCCTCCCTGTCGCCGAACAACACACTGGCACCGACAGCGGCCAGCCCGACATTACGACGGAACACACCGAACAGTTCACGCCCCAGGCCGTGATGACAAGCAGACAGGTCCGCCACTGCCGGGGTACGCCCGTCAAGGGCATCCCCAAGCACCGCCAGCGTCCCGGCCCCGGCATCCAGCCGGATCAGGTCACCGTCCCGGAGGCAGGCGATCGGCCCGCCATCCACGGCCTCAGGGCACAGGTGAATCGCTGCCGGAACCTTGCCGCTGGCTCCGGACATGCGCCCGTCCGTGACCAGCGCCACGTTCTGGCCCCGGTCCTGCAGCATGCCGAGTATCGGGGTCAGACTGTGCAGCTCCGGCATGCCATTGGCTTTCGGCCCCTGGAAACGCACCACGCACACGAAATCCCCCACCAGCTCCCCGGCCTCAAATGCCTGTTTCACCTCGGACTGATCCTGAAAGACTTTGGCCGGGGCTTCAATCACGCGCTGCGCCGGCTTCACTGCCGAAACCTTGATGACGGCCTCACCCAGATTGCCCTGCAGGCGTACCAGACCACCACTGGCCTGGAACGGGTCCGCAAACGGGCGCAGGATGTCCGGGTCATGGCTGTGACCGGCCCCGTCCTGCCAGTGTGCCCGTCCTTCTGTATCCAGCCGTGTTTCCTGGGTATAAAGCCCGAGGCCCGGCCCGGCAACGGTCAGCACGTCCTCATGCAGCAGACCGGCCTCCAGCAGCTCACGGATCACAAACTGCAGGCCACCGGCAGCATGAAAATGATTCACGTCCGCCGAACCGTTCGGATAGACCCGCGCCATCAGCGGCGTGACCGCCGACAGTTCGGCAAAATCTTCCGGTTTGATGATCAGGCCCGCAGCACGCGCCATGGCACTCAGGTGCATGACCAGATTGGTCGAGCCACCGGTCGCATTCAGGCCCACAATGCCATTGACAAAGGCACTGGCCGTCAACACCTGCCAGGCCGGGGTGAAAGTGTCACCTTCGCGGGTCAATTGCAAAAGCCGCTGCACACCGGCATCCGTGAGTGCATCCCGCAGCGGGGTATTGGGATTGATGAAACTGCTGCCCGGCAGCTGCAGCCCCATGAACTCCATCAGCATCTGGTTGCTGTTGGCAGTGCCGTAAAACGTACAGGTTCCCGCCCCGTGGTAGGAGTCCATCTCCGCCTGCAGCAGCTCGTCACGCCCGACCTTTCCTGCTGCATACAGCTGGCGTACCCTGGATTTTTCGCCATTGCTGATGCCGGAAGGCATGGGGCCGGCGGGCAGGAAAATGGCCGGCAGATGCCCGAAACTGGCGGCAGCGATCACCAGCCCCGGCACAATCTTGTCACACACACCCAGAAAGATGGCGGCATCAAAACTGTTGTGACTCAGGGCAATGGCCGCACTCAGGGCGATCACATCGCGGGAAAAAAGCGACATTTCCATGCCCGGCTGTCCCTGCGTCACACCGTCACACATGGCCGGAACCCCGCCGGCCACCTGTGCCGTGGCCCCCTGTTCACGGGCAGCCAGCTTGATGCGGTTGGGATAGGCAGCATAGGGCTGGTGCGCCGACAACATATCATTATAGGCCGTGACAATCCCGATATTGAGGGCACGAAAACCCGCCTGCAGGGCCTTGTCGTCTGTCGGGCTGGCGGCTACGGCATGTGCCAGATTGCCACAGCTCAGCCGTTGCCTCCCGCCCCCCTCGGCCTGCTGCCGCATCTGGTTTTCATAAGCGGCACGGAGGTTCCGGCTGCGCTGCTGGATACGGTCGGTCACGGCCGCAATGGTGGTATTCAGTGTCATGGTCTCAAATCCTGATTCATGATTCCCGGCTTACGCTGCATAATGAACCATCAGCCCGGCTGCAGAGCGGATCAGCTGCTGCACCGGCAGGCTGCTGTCCCGCCCGGCAGCCAGCGCATCCGCAGCCTGCTCCAGTACGTCCAGTTTTTCCGGACCCGTGATGAGCAGGTGGATAGCCGGTGCAGTCAGCAGCGTCGACAGGGTTAGGGAAATGCGGGCTTCCGGCGCCCCGCGTGCGCGCAGGTAAATGACGTGGGCGCTGTTGGCCGGGTCCAGCCCCTGTGCCAGATTGTCGCCCCCCGGAAACAGGGAGGCAAAATGCCCGTCCGATCCCATGCCGAGGACACAGACATCCAGTGGCAGTACATGATAAGTCAGGTCATGCTCCAGCAGACCCAGCCCGCAATGGCTGCGGGACTCCCGATACAGGGGGATGAAATTGGCACTCACCTGCTGCAACAGGTTTTCCCGGACCAGCCGCGCATTGGAGCGCTCATGGGTGTCAGGAACCTGACGTTCATCAGTCAGCGTGACCCGCACATGCTGCCAGGGCAGTTCAATCCGTGCCAGCGCCTGCATGAAGGGGGCCGGGGTGGTTCCGCCCGGCACTGCCAGATGAGCTTCGCTGCGCACGGTGATTGCCTGCCCCAGCTCCCCGGCCACCTGTGCTGCCAGCGCCTCGGCCTGCGCCTGACGGCTGTCATAATATCGGATATCCATCAGTCAGTTCACCTCCCTGAATGTCTGTGTGCTTTCGCGCTCGATCAGCCGATACCCCATATCTACAACCGCACCTGGCCGCACACCCGATTCGATCGCGGTGCGCAACATCTCGACCGCCCGCCGGCCGATGTCATAGCGATAGGTATGCAGGGTGGTGAGGGACGGGAATGTGTCCGCCATCATCTCCTCACCACTGAAACCGGCGATGCCCAGCTGCTCCGGCACCCGGATACGGCGGCGCTGGGACTCAAACAAGGCCCCCAGCGCCAGCGCGTCGTTATTGCAGAACACCGCATCCGCCAGCGGCTCACGGCTGAAAAGCTCGGCCAGCAGCACCCCGCCCAGCGACACGCTGGAGTGGCGCGGCGTGGTGACAATCAGGCGTTCATCAAACAACCCCGCCTGCTCCAGTACCTGCTGATACCCTTTGAGGCGACGCTGGGAGCGCGGGTCCATACGCGCTCCCAGAAAGGCAATGCGGCGATAACCCCGGTCCAGCAGATGGCGGGTCATGTCGGCGGCAGCTTCCAGGTGGGAAAACCCCACGGCCATATCCACGACCTCTTCCCCGACATCCATGATCTGCACCACCGGGCACTGGGAAGTACGCAGCAGGGCCCGTGCGGATGGCGACTGATCCAGCCCGCTGATGAGCAATCCCGCCGGGCGCTGCCCCAGAAACAGGCGTAACAGGCGCTCTTCTGTCAGTGGTGAATAATCGGTATTACCCAGCTGTACGGTATAGGGGGTCTGTCCAACCGTGTCATAAATACCGCGCAACACCTCGGCAAACACGATATTGGTCACGGATGGCACCAACACGCCGATCACATCGGTACGGGCAGTGGCCAAGGCCCGTGCGGCGGTATTGGGAATGTAGCCCAGGGTTTCGACGGCCTGCTGGATACGCAGGCGCACCTTGGCAGAAACTTTTTCAGGTTCACGCAGGGCTCGTGATACGGTTGCAACGCTTACATCCGCATGCAATGCAACATCGGCTAACGTGGACTGACGAAATTTTCCTTTATCTTCAAGGTACATGGCAATTCTGAAAAATCCTGATCCTCTCGGCATTCAGGGATAAAAGTATACAATTTGATGCAAAATAATGTCAAATGAAAGCGCTTTCAAAATAATTTGTTTTTAACCTTTTCCGACCTCGGGCAAACCCTGTAAGCTTATGATGACGGGCTTATGCCAACACGGGCAAAACAAAAACTGATGTAACAACAAACAATGAAAACCAGTCACCCTCACCTTTCCGCCATTCCCGGATATTGAACGCCATGCCTTGCCGATATTCAGATGAAGTTCGCAAGCTGAAAGCAAGGATCAAAAAGCTGGCACAGGCCAGAAACCGCCTCCAGACCATCATGGAATCCCTGCAGGAAGTGGTCTGGATGTACGCTCCCGGAGCCAGACGCCTGCTTTATGTCAGCCCGGCTTACGAAGCCATCTGGCAACGTCCACGCCAGGCGCTTTACCGGAACCCCCATGACTTTACCCTGGGGATTCACCCGGAAGACCGGCAGCAGGTGCTGGAAACACTGCAAAAGCATGATGAAGCCGGTCACTGGGACCTTCTGTACCGGGTGGTACGCCCCGATGGCAGCACCCTCTGGGTCAATGATCAGGGCAAGGGCATCTATGACCGGCACGGCAGGCTGAAATTCATGGTTGGCCGCGCCATTGACATTACCGATACCATGGAACTGACCGCACGGCTCACCTACAGCGAAGCCCTGTTCCATTCGGTATTCGAGTTTGCCGCCATCGGGATTGCCATTGTGGACACCCAGGGCAAAGTGTTGAACACCAACAGTTTCTTTTGCGAGTTTCTGGGTTACACGCCTGAGGAAATGCGCTCCATCCACTTTCGGGACATAACCCACCCGGATGACATTCAGCGTGACCTGGAACTGTTCGAGCAGGTCCTGAACGGACGCATGCGTTATTACCATCTGGAAAAACGCTACCTGACCCGTGACGACAGGATCGTCTGGGGCCATCTAAGCGTCAGCTTCATCCCCCCCAGCAATACCCGGCAGGGCCTGTCCATTGCCGTGGTCCAGGACATCACCGAGGAAAAGCGTGCGGAAGGGGTCATCTTCGAGCAGGCCAATTTCGATCCGCTGACCCACCTTCCCAACCGCCATTTTTTTCAGCAACATCTGGAAGAACGGCTCGGCAACTTCAGTCGTGAACACCAGACCTGTTACCTGCTGCTGCTGGACCTGGATAATTTCAAGGAAATCAATGACTCCAGCGGGCACAGTGCCGGTGACTACATCCTGCAGACCATCGCCCGCCGCCTGACCCGCAGCGTCATGCCGCGCGACATGCTGGCCCGTCTGGGAGGTGATGAATTCGCCATTCTGGTCATATCGCCGGCCTCACTGTCCGCCATCGAGTCCCTGTGCCGCCGCATTCTGGAGACCGTGGTCCAGAACCTGCGCTATGGTGACAACACCTACCGCATCAGCGCCAGCATCGGCATTTCACGCGCCCCGGATGACGGTCTGGAAGCCGGACTGCTGATCCAGCACGCGGATACCGCCATGTACGAAACCAAAAAACAGGGTGGCAACAATTTTCACTTTTTCTCGCCCCGCATGAACCAGATGGTCAAGCACCGCCTGCAGATCAAAAGTGAACTGCATCAGGCGCTGGAAAACGGCGAGCTGGAACTGTGCTTCCAGCCGATCTTCCACAACCAGGTGCACCGCTTCACCAAAGCCGAGGCCCTGATCCGCTGGAATCACCCCGTGCGCGGCCTGATCATGCCGGACGAGTTCATTCCGGTGGCGGAAGAAAGCGACCTGATCCGGCAGGTGGATCTGTTTGTACTTAAGCAGGCCATGCGGTTCCTGCAGCAGCATCTGACAGACCTGCCAGCAGGCTTCTCCCTGGCCATCAATATCTCCGCTCCGGGGCTCGCATCCGCAAACTTCAGGCAGATGCTGAACACCTGCTCCGGCCTGGTCCCGTACCTGGATATTGAAATCACCGAGCGCGTCTACCTCAAGGGTGATCAGGCCACCCGCGAAAGCCTGGACCTGGTTATCCGGCTGGGCGGGCGCATCTGCATCGACGATTTCGGCACCGGCTACTCCAACCTGGCCCAGCTGCAGAACCAGGCTGCCGACCGGATCAAGATTGACAAAAGCTTCCTGCAGAATCTGGACCCGGCCCACCCGGAAAAGGCCCTGATCAACAGCCTGATTCCGCTGGTACAGGCCATGGGCGCCGATGTGGTGGTCGAGGGCATTGAGACCGCCACGCAGCATGACTATCTCCGCAGGTTTCCTTCCGCCTATTTGCAGGGCTATCATATCGCTCCTACCATGCCGGAAACCGCATTTCTCCGCTTCATGCAGCACCAGAAGGAATAAGGATGGCCTCCGACCTGCAAACAACCCCTGAGCGCAAGGCGATTGCCCCCTCCCCACTGCCGGCAACGCCATACCTGGACACCCTGCTCCCCCTGATCATGCGACTGCTGGTCTGGGGCCTGTTGTTCGGGCTGCTGGCGCTGCTGAGTTCATTTTTCACCCTGATTTTCCTGACCTTTGTCTTCGCCTACCTGCAGGCCAGTGCTGTGGACTGGCTCGGACGCTTCATTCCCCAGGCCCGCCCCCTGCGGGTGATCGTGACCGGCACCCTGTTCCTGGTCTGCACCACCGCCATTGCCGTATTTCTGGCACCACGCGTCTATGAACAGACGGCACATTTCGCCAGCCGTTTCTCGTCCTACATGGAGCGCATGGATCAGGAACTCCTGAAACTGGCCGACCGCTATCCCATGCTGCAGGAAGCGGTTCCGGAGCTCAAACGCCCGGCGCAGCCAAGCGCAGGCTGGACCACATGGCTTTACGGTGATGAACAGACCCAGCCCAAAAGCTTTCAGGAATCACCCACCGGGGCCGTACTGGAGCTGCTGACCAACAACGGCGAACACACCAGCGGGCGTGAAGCCCTCAGAAGCCTGCTGGACCGCATGGCCAACCTGAGTCGTCAGGCCGTGACCATGCTGGGCACCTTCCTGCTGGCTTTCCTGTTTTCCTTTCTGATCGTGCTCGACCTGCCCCACCTGTCGGCCAGCGTGCGCGGGCTGGCGCATACCCGGCTGGGTTTCATCTACAACGAAGTGGCGGGCAACATCTACCAGTTCGGCAAGGTGCTCGGACAAACCATGCAGGCCCAGTTCTATATCGCCGGTGTCAATACCCTGCTGACCGGCCTGGGGCTGTTTCTGCTGGGCATGCAGGAGCAGGTCGCCTTTTTGTCGGTCATCGTGTTCCTGTGCAGCTTCATCCCCGTGGCCGGCGTATTCATCAGCTCGGTCCCCATCTGCCTGATTGCCATCAATACCGGTGGCCTCAACCTCGCCCTGTTGTGCATCGGCCTGATCGTGGTGATTCACATGGTCGAAGGCTACGCGCTCAACCCCATGATCTACGGCGCACGCCTGCGCATCAACCCGGTCATCGTGCTGATCATCCTGACCGTGGGCGGTAAACTGTTCCACTTCTGGGGACTGGTGCTGGGCGTGCCGGTCTGCACCTACATTTTCGGGCACGCCATCCGCTACCGCAATGAACGCAGCAAACCACTCAGGGCGGATGCCCGCACCGGCGCTGCCGATCACCAGCCGCCCCCCCAGGAAGAGCAATGACAGGCTTCGGGGCATAGCCGGCTACCAGAGCAGATTCAGTCCGGCATAGCCATCCCAGATAACATCCCGATCCACAATCGGGCTGTCCGTTACCGCACTGTCCCAACCGGTCAGGCCGACACCCCCCAGGACCGTCAGGTTGCGGGTCAGCGGATACTCAAACGTCACCCCCGCCTTGAGGCCCAGTGCATCACCGGCCTGATAGGCTGGCCGCCCGACGGTGACCTCATCCGCATTCACACCCACGTAGTAGTCCGCCATGTCAGCCGACAGCCACTGCAGCTCGGCAAACGGATGCACCCGCCCCAGCACCAGGTCATGGGCATAACGCAGTTTCGCCTGTGCACCCTTGTGGGCCAGCAGGTCCTGGCCCAGCTCCAGCGAAAATACACCGTCTCCGGCCCGCAGTGCCACTCCCAGCCGCCCGTTGAGCGCCCGATCCAGCGCCTTCATGTCCCCAAGTGCCGCACTGTCACCCCGGCGGTGGTCCCATTCATCCAGCCCCAGCCCGAGATAAACCGCTCCCGCAGAAAACTCGGCAAATGACCAGTATGGCCAGCTGACCGCCAATCCGTCCTTGTCCAGCAGCATGGGCCGGACAGTCTGCCATACCTCCCCGCCGACAAAAGGGGACTGCTGCCACTCCAGCGCCAACCCCACATTATCGGGCCATTTCAGCTCTGCCCCTGCCCCCGGCACCAGAACACCCGACAGAATCAGCAACAACCAGCGCTTCATACCTGACTCCCACCCATCCAAATTCCGTCATCGTATCACTACCGTGGTCGGCTGACAGCGTGGTCTCAAGACCTGGCGGCTCAGCCAGCACCGGCAATCAGGCTCACATTTCCGCCGGCAGCCGTGGTATTCACACACAGATGCCGCTCATGCATGTATAAAGCGGGCGCCAGTCTTTCACTCACATGACGAACAATCGGCCCTGAACGTGCTGCCAGCGCCTGACGCAGGCTGCGGAGCGCTGCAGCCGGATCATCACTGTCCGGCGTGAAAGCCACACAGGCCAGCCCCGGCAAACCCGAAAACAGCGCCATCGCCGGCGCAGCCGTCACCAGCAATGCCAGCCGGGGGCAGCCCTGCAACCAGGCCCGCTGCTGTGCATCAAAAGCGGCATTGAACACCAGGACCGGATTGCCGCAATACAGCGCCTGCAAGACCTGTCGGAAAGCGGTATCCGGGTCAGGACTCGCGACCACCGTCAGGCCACGCGCATGCAGGCTGAGCAGGTTGTCCTCACCGGTGGGGCCTGGCAGTGATACCGTTTCCGGCAGCTGCTGACGGCAGGCATTGATCACGGACGAATAACGCGCCAACAGCGCCCCTCCCAACGGCGGCAGACGGCCAAACGGGCTTTCCGGCTCCCCAGTGATACGCGCCAGGGCAGACGCAACGTCGGCAGCAGCAGGCGTCGGCGCATCAACTGCCTCAACCACTGCGGCAGCCGTATCACCGGTACCAGCCACAGGGGCAGCCTGCACCAGCCGCTCCAGATAATAAGGCCCGCCCGCCTTGGGTCCGGTCCCGGAAAGTCCCTCACCACCAAAGGGCTGGGAACCGACAATGGCCCCGATCTGGTTGCGGTTGACATAGATATTGCCGACGCGCAGTGCATCCACCATCGCCTGCACCCGAGCATCGATACGGGTGTGCAGGCCGAACGTCAGGCCATAACCTGCCGCATTGATGTCAGCCACTACCTGCGCCAGTGCCCCGGCCTTGAAGGTCGCCACATGCAGCACCGGCCCGAAGACTTCATGAGTCAGATCAGCCATGCCCCGAACCCGGATCAGGGTCGGCGGGATAAAATGCCCCGGACCCGGTACGTCCAGCTGTGCCAGCACATCAGCCCGGTGGGCCTCAATGTAGGCACTGATACTGCTTTGGGCGCGCGCATCAATAACCGGCCCGAGGTCGGTATTGAAATGCCAGGGATCACCGGCCTGCAACAGGGCCATGCCGCCCTTGAGCATTTCCAGCATCCGTTCGGCCACATCCTCCTGCACCAGCAGCAGGCGCAGGGCGGAACAGCGCTGACCGGCAGAGCGGAATGCTGATGTCAGGATATCATTCACGGCCTGTTCCGGCAGGGCCGATGAATCCACAATCATGGCATTCAGGCCCCCGGTTTCGGCAATCAGTACCGCCTCCGGGCTCCCGGATTGTGCCATGGCGGTTTCAATACGCTTGGCCGTGGCGGTGGAGCCGGTAAATACCAGGCCCCGAAGCGCCGGATGACCGGACAGTGCAGCCCCGATCACGGCACCGCTCCCCGGCAGGAACTGCAGCACCGGCAGCGGTACCCCGGCCTCATGCAGCAGGCGTACCGCCAGATGCGCAATCAGCGGCGTGGCTTCCGCCGGTTTGACCAGTACCGTATTGCCGACCGCCAATGCCGCACTGAGCTGGCCGGTAAAAATCGCCAGCGGAAAGTTCCACGGTGAAATGCAGGCCACGACCCCGAGTGCCGGGCGGTCCTCGGCAATGCGTTCACTGCGGGCGGCGTAATAACGCAGGAAATCCACCGCCTCACGCAGCTCGGCAATGGCATCGGCCATGGTCTTGCCGGCCTCACGCATCAGCAGGGCAAAAATCTCCCCGGCATGGGCCTCATAAAGCGCTGCAGCCCGGTTCAGGCAGGCAGCCCGAGCGTGGCTGCCCATGCCCTGCCAGTCCGGCTGGGCCTGCACTGCGGCCTGTACCGCCAGCTCCAGTTGCATCAGGCTGGCTTCCGTCACCTGACCAACCGGCTCCAGTGTCGCCGGATTGCGCACTTCCAGCACAGCCCCGGCTTCCGCTGTGGCCGCTTCGGGAGCCAGCAAAGGAACTGCTGCCCAGGAGGTTTCCCGATACGGGTTACGCAGGGCTTCCAGTGTCAGCACATCAGCGGCATCCTGCCAGTCAAAACCGTGTGAATTCATGCGCTCGGGCAGGAACAGGGCTTCAGGGGGCGCCACCCCCACCACCGGCTGGACCAGCCAGGCCCGTGCCACCGCCAGCGGATCAGCCACCACCTCACGTGGGGGAATGGCCTGATCCAGCAGCTGGTTGACAAACGAGGCATTGGCTCCATTTTCCAGCAAGCGACGCACCAGATAAGCCAGCAAATCCTGATGCACACCCACCGGTGCATAAATGCGGGTCGGAATACCGGCCTGCTCCCGCACACACTCATGCAGTGACTCGCCCATGCCGTGCAGGCGCTGGAACTCGAAACTGTGGGTGCTGTAATCCTCTCCGGCAGTCATGGCCAGCACGGCGGCCATGGTATGGGCATTGTGGGTGGCGAACTGCGGAAAAATGTGGTCACGCTGGCCCAGCAGCTTCTGTGCACAATACCAGTAGCTGACATCAGTGTTGTTCTTGCGCGTATAGACCGGATAGCCCCGCAGGCCCAATTCCTGCGAACGCTTGATTTCCCGGTCCCAGTACGCCCCCTTGACCAGCCGTACCATCAAGCGGGTCTGGTACTTTTGTGCGGCGGCATACAGCCAGTCCAGCACCAGCGGAGCCCGGTAGCCGTAAGCCTGCACCACCACGCCCAGCCCGTTCCAGTTTTTCAGGCTGCTGTCCGCCAGCAGGGCTTCGATGATATCCAGCGACAGGTCCAGCCGCTCGGCTTCCTCGGCATCGATATTGAGGCCCATACCAGCCTTCTTGGCCAGCACGCACAGTGAACGGATGGCCGGGAGCAGATTGTCCATAACTTCGGCTTTCTGCAGGGTTTCATAACGCGGGTACAGGGCGGACAACTTGACCGAGATACCGGGATTGAAACGCACGTCACGCCCCTGACACTGCCGGGCCAGCTCGGTAATGGCATCGGCATAGGCCAGATGGTAACGGTTGGCATCCTCCTGCGTCAGGGCAGCTTCACCCAGCATGTCAAAGGAATAACGGTAGCCTCTGGCCTGCCAGCTTTTACCATTTTCAACGGCCGCTTCAATGTCCTGTCCGAGGACAAACTGCCCGCCCATGAGCTTCATCATCTGGCGCACGGCAGCCCGAATCAGCGGCTCACCAGCCCGGCGCACCAACCCCTGTAATACCGGCAGCAGGCCACCCTTGTCCGATTCCGACAGGATATTGCCGGTCAGCATCAGCCCCCAGGTGGAGGCATTCACCATCAGCGAGCCGGAATGGCCCAGATGGCGGGCAAAATCCTGCGGGGTGATCTTGTCATTGATGAGCTCATCCAGGGTTTCATCATCCGGCACACGCAGGTAAGCCTCGGCCAGACACATGAGCGCCACACCTTCCTGGGTGGACAGGCCATACTCAGCCAGAAAGCTTTCCATCAAGCCCGGATCATTATCGGCCCGGATGGCCTTCACCCAGTCGGAAGCCTGTTCCACGATGGCCTCGCGCTGGCTGCCACCGGTCTGGATATTGTCAAGCAGCTGCTGAATAATGGCAGCCTCATCCCCCAGTACCGTGGTACGGATTTGCTGGCGCAAGGCAGTCAGGGTATCGATCGTCATGGTGAATGCTCCGGCTCGGATTAAATCAGGATACGTATCAGCATAACAAGGCCGTCGATAAACAATGCACCATAATCTGAAAGAATCGCAGCGTCATGCGCCTGCTTTGGCGCTACTCATGCTACCATGAGCTACATTACTTCCATTTTAGAGGCCAATGCACTCCAGCTTCGGAAAGGCAGGCATGAACACGCTCGATCACTATGATCAACAAATGCTGGCGATCCTGGCGCAGGAAGGGCGTATCAGTGCGTCGGAACTGGCCAGACGCATCGGGCTGTCCAAGACGCCTACGCTCAAACGCCTGAAACAGCTGGAGCAGCAGGGTTATATCCTCGGCTATCAGGCCCGCCTGAATTACGAATTGCTGGGCGAGGCGCACATCGCCTTCATTCAGGTCACACTGGCCAACACCAGCAGCAAGGCCCTGCGGGAATTCAACGCGGCGGTGAGCCGCATGACGGCGGTGGAACAGTGCCACATGATTGCCGGAAACTTTGATTACCTGCTCAAGGTACGCACCCGTGACATCCAGTCCTACCGCCAGTTGCTGGGTGAGCAGCTGGCAAACCTGCCCCATGTGGCGCATACCTCCACTTTCGTCTCCATGGAAACCGTCTGTGATTCGGACGGGAGGGCAAACAGGGACATCACGAGTACGCAGAAAAACGCGTGACAAAAAAGCTGCCCCGCTGCGAACAGGGGGCAGTGGAGTAAAAATCAGAACAATCGCTGCGATCCCGCAACGATGCCACTCAAGCTTAACCCAAGTCTATCATCATTTGCATTGCACATCCTGATAGACTTGCTGCCGCGCGGCACGAAAAGCCTCAATATTCGGCGCAATCTTGGCCTGTGCCTCCGCCAAGGTATCCTTGCCCTTGACCGAATCAATGCTGTCATTCAATGCCTTGGCTGCTGCCCTGACATCATCCAGACGGGCTTTCTGCACCTGACCCCCCGCCTTGTCCAGCCCGTCCATGGCCTTGATGACCGCTTTCTGCACCTCCTCGGTCTCCTTGACCGTGGAGTCTGCCGTCAATGCAGCCCCCTTGCTCAGGGCCTGCTCCAGATCCCCCAGACTTTGACAGAATTGTTGTGTTGCATCCTCAACGGAGGGACCACCGCAACCTGCCAACAGCACCAGCGGGAAAACTGCAATACCCAGTAATGGCTTCTTCATACCAATCTCCTTACCCTGGAAATGACAAAATGTTACCCAAAAGTCAGACGCGCAGTACGAAGTATAGAAACAAAAAGCCAATATTGTTCAGCCTGTGTTCAATAAAATCCTGTCTGCCGGCCCCAGCCGGCAAAGTCAGGCTCTGGCCGCCAGATAGCCTCCACTGTTACGCAGGAACATCCGGAACACATCCTCAAAATTATCCACCACGGAAGTCTGCACCGACTTGCGTGCCAGCAGTGCATCACTCCAGGCCTGCACCCGATCGCTGAACACCATTTCCAACCCGTAGTCACGCTTCAGGATAGCCAGACGCATGAACAGCGGCGCAAATGCGGTATCGACCAGGGCAAAACGTGCCCCGGAGAAGTACGGCACCTCCAGCGGTAAGGCATCACTCACCCGCTGCAGCCCCTGCTCCAGTTCGGTACGTGCCGCCTGGAAGCCTTCCCGGTCTCTGGCTGTCGCCATGCGGTACTGCGCCCCCAGCAGGCTGGAGCAGTATTCCACCCACGCCCGATGCAGCGCTTTCTGCAGCGCATCCTCCGGGTGCAGCTGCGGCCCGTATACCTCATCCACATACTCCATGATCACCGCCGACTCGAACACGGGCGTGCCATCAACCAGCAGCACCGGCACCTTGCCCATGGGCGAGACCTGCTTGAACCAGTCCGGCTCTTCGCCCGGTACCAGATGGGTCAGGGTGTACTCGGCGCCCTTTTCATTCAGCGCAATCACCGCACGCTGTACATAAGGACAAATCTTGAAGCTCACCAGCTCCAGCCTGGGTTTTACCGACATCACTTGCTCCTTGAAAACATAAGCTGCCGACATTCTGACACTGCAGGCCGACTGGCTGCAATTGGCTTTTGCCCTTTCATTCTGTGCCGAATACCCCAATAATGCCCTCATACCAGCCTGGGAGCACCCTGCCCGACCACTGACTCCCGCCTACCATCACCAACCGGAGTAAGCATGCAGCAGGCCATCACACCAACCGAAATTCTCGATTTCTGGTACCACCCGCCAATGAGTGAACACTGGTTCAGCTCAACACCCGAGATTGACCAGACCATCCGCACACGCTATGAAGCCTTGTGGGAACAGGCACGCCAGGGCAGACTGGGGCACTGGCAACAGACTGCTGAAGGCTGCCTGGCCCTGTGCATCGTGCTGGATCAGTTTCCGCTCAACATGTTCCGGGGTGAGCCGCGCAGTTTTTCCACCGAGCAACTGGCAGTGGCCGTGACCAGGGCGGCTGTGGCACGGGGACTGGACCGGCAGCTGCCCAAAGAACAAGTGGCATTCCTGTACCTGCCATTGATGCACAGTGAACACATGGCCGACCAGGATGAGAGTGTGCGCCTGTTCGAGACCAGCGGCCTGGAACACAACATCCGCTTTGCCCGCCACCACCGTAACATTGTAGCAACCTACGGGCGCTTTCCGCATCGCAATGCCATACTCGGACGCACCAGCACGGCGGCGGAAATCAGCTACCTCAATTCCGATCAGGCCTTCAAGGGCTGAAACCGAACGCACAGGAACCCGACATGAGCTACCAGACCCTCATTGATGCCCAGACCCTGCAGCAACAGTTCCGGCAAGCGGACTGGCGCGTATTTGACTGCCGTTTCAGCCTTGCAGACACCGGGGCCGGGCAGCATGCCTATGAGGCGGCACATATTCCAGATGCCCATTACCTGCACCTGGATCACGACCTCTCCTCAGCGGTCACTCCCCGGAGCGGCCGCCACCCCTTGCCGGACCCGGAAATACTGGCAGCCCGACTCAGGGCCTGCGGTCTGAACCAGGGCATGCAGGTGGTGGTCTATGATGACAGCAGCGGCATGATGGCGGCACGGGCCTGGTGGCTGCTGCGCTGGCTGGGGCACCGGGAGGTCGCCGTACTGGATGGCGGCATTCAGGCCTGGCTGGCGGCAGGGTATGCACTGGATGATCAGGGGGTTGAACACCCATCCGGCAATTTCCAGCCCCGGCAACAGGGTGACTTTACAGTTGACACCGCCACCCTGAGCGGCCCCAACAACTGGCAGCTGGTTGATGCCCGCTCGGCAGAACGCTTCCGGGGTGAAAGTGAACCGATTGACCCGGTAGCCGGCCATATACCGGGGGCTTGGAACCGCGCCAATGCCCTGAGTCTGCAGGACGGCAAATTCAAGTCACCGGAAATCCTGCGCAGGGAGTGGCTGGCACTCCTCAACGGCACAACACCGGACAGGATTGTGCATATGTGCGGCTCGGGGGTGACAGCCTGCCATAACCAGCTGTCCATGGAAATCGCGGGGCTCAGTGGCACCCGCCTTTATCCCGGCTCCTGGAGTCGCTGGATCAGGGATGCCAGCAGACCGACGGCAAAGGGGCCTGAACAAAAAACAACAACATGATTCAGCCTGTCCTCATCAGGAAATGGAAGGAAAAGCACTTTGGTGTGCAGGTTTCATCTGGCGGGAAAGTGTCATTCATCTACCTGTACAGTGCTGGATGTACTAACCTTTCTAAAAGTATTGTCAGTCGAGAATATATTGGCACTCAGGCTGTTTAAAAAATGACTTAACCAGTTCAGGCAACTTTTGGATACTACGCAACGCGCTCATGGCCAATCGCTTCATCTGTTTCTTATCCTCGACCCGTTGCTTGGACACACGGCGCTACATGCGCCCACACCAATTCGTCCGGGTTCAGGTGAGGTGAATACGGAGGCAGAAAGAAGCGCTTAAGCATGCCTTTCAGCGATTCAATGTACTCTTTTACTGGCTTTGCCTTGTGGATTGGATGGCCATCGACCACGAGAAAGACCGGCTTTTTAGCACCGATCATCA
>JAGRJD010000043.1 GCA_020442915.1 Thiothrix sp.
ACAATCGGCTGGTAATACAGCACAAAGGCCCGCTGCTCGACCGCCTGATACAGCTCCTGCTCCATCTCCAGGATATGGCTGATGGCCAGACCCGACACCTCGTCAAACAGGGCGAAGTGGTTGCGGCCATTGTTCTTGACATGGTGCAGCGCCATGTCGGCGGCACTGAACATCTCCTCCAGGCTGGCACCGCATGACCGGCCCCAGGCACCTCCCAGACTGCCGCTGATCGGGAGGTCATAGCCGGAACCGGAAAGCGTTATTTTCTGGCGCAGGTTGCGCAGAATCTGTTCGGCACGGGCCACCACCTGCTGACGTCCGCTGACAGCGGTCATCACCACCGCAAACTCGTCGCCCGAAAGCCGGTACAGGCTTTCGTTGTCTCCCTGCTCCAGCCCCAGCCGGCGTGCAAACTCCATCAGCACCCGGTCCCCGGCATGATGACCGTGGTTGTCATTGATGGACTTGAAATTGTCGACATCCGCCAGAATCAGGGCGGTCTGTTCATGCAGGTGCCCGGACCGGCCCAGCGCATTCATGTGCTGCATGAACGCGGTGCGATTCAAAAGCCCGGTCAGGGTGTCGTGGTTGGCCTGAAACGCCAGCGAGGCATTCTTTTCCCGGATTTCCCGGTAATTGCGCTCCAGTCGTACCCCCAGCGGACGCAAGGTCAGGAACCAGATCAGCCAGACCCCGGCCAGCACCAGGATCAGCAAGGCACCATACAACAGAAAAACCAGCCGGTTCTGGTGCAGGGAAGCCTGATAGATGGCGATATTGAGTTCACCGATGCCGGCGGTCAGCCGCCCCTTGTCGGCAGTCAGCACATCCACCGGACGCCAGTAGTTGTAGCCTGCCCGCAGGGCCGGAATCGTCGCCCGATTGATATCCTGTACCCGGCGGTCCAGCAGGCCCAGCAGTACCCCGACCTCATCCAGGTGCTGCCCGACCGGATCCCGGGTCCGGCTGCCCGTCAGCCAGCGTGCCGCCAGATGGGAGGCCATCAGCGTGCGCAGGCGTTTCTGGTTGAGCTGGGCACTGGCATTCATGCGCACAATGTCCTGACGGATGTGGTCAATCGTATCATCACTCATGTCCCTGGCCTTCAGGTTGGAGAACAGAAACAGGAACTTGTTGTCCATGCTTTCCACCAGCAGCCGCTGCTCGTAGGAAATGCCGGAAGCTTCCAGCATGGCACGCTGCACCCCCAACCCCAGGTTGATCAGCAGGGCACAACCCAGAATCAGCAGGCCGATAAAGGTAAAAGCCAGACCGCTGGTGAAACGGATACCGATGCCGATATTGGACTCCCCCAATCGACGGGTAAATTTCATTGGCGTCGCAACTTTTATCAACCCTCTCCTGCAGGGTAATGGATAAAGTACCCCGGGCTGAAATGGCACCAAGCCCCGGACACTGATTGTAACAGCCATTATGGCCGGCGTCCTGTATCCGCCCGGCAAACCGGCACCACCCAAATATTTATGGATCAAGCCTGCACGGTATTGGCCCGGAATGGTTTATTCTTGTCCGGTATGAAACTTTCTCCCTGCAACAGCAACCCGAATCGGACAGGATAGGTATGAAATTCAGGATACGCTCCCGTGAAACGATCTGGAACGGCTTCTTCCGCATGGTGGTTTACCAACTTGAACATGAGCGCTTTGACGGTGACTGGCTGGGGCCGATGGAACGCGAACTGCTGGAACGGGGTCGGGCCGTGGCTCTGCTGCTGCATGATCCGGACACGGATGAGGTTCTGCTGGTGGAGCAGTTCCGGCCCGGCGCCCTGCATGACCCGGACGGCCCCTGGATGCTGGAAATCGTGGCCGGCATCGTGGAGCCGGGCGAGACCCTGGAGGGTGTGGCCCGGCGGGAAGCGCAGGAGGAAGCCGGCTGTGCAGTGCGGGAACTGCAGCACGTACTGGACTACTACCCCAGCGCTGGCGGCAGCAGTGAAATCATCAGCATTTTCCATGCCACCACCGACCTGTCTGCAGTCGTCGATGGCAGCCTGTTCGGCCTTGCACATGAGCACGAGGACATCCGGGTGCACAAGGTCAGCCGTCAACAGGCGCTGCAATGGGTGCGGGAGGGGAAAATCCGCGCGTCCATGGCCATTATCGCACTGCAGTGGCTGGCGCTGGAACGGGGCGCGCAGCCCCTCTCCCAATAAAAAAGGCTGTTGAAAAAACCGGACGGAGCTCGGGGCTTTCAGGCTTCAGCTACCGCCTTCCCGCAGTGCAGCGCCTGCCCCAAAAGCCCTCGGCCCCTGCTATCACCGGTTTTGCGACATCCCCACCTTACGCAATCGCCAGCATCAGGCGGTTCAGGCGGCTGACAAAGCCTGCCGGGTCTTCCAGCTGCCCACCCTCGGCCAGAATGGCCTGATCCAGCAGCACCGTGGCCCACTCACTGAAACGCTCGTCATCGGTTTCGGCATTCATGCGTGCCAACAGCGGATGGGTCGGATTGATTTCCAGCACCGGTTTGGTGGACGGGGCCTCATGCCCGGCCTGCTTCAGCAGGTGCTGCATGTACAGTGCCATGTCATGCTCACTGAGCACGATGCAGGATGGGGAATCCGTCAGGCGGTGGGAAACCCGCACCCCCTCCACCTTGTCGCCCAGACTGGTTTTGATGTGCTCGACCAGATTGCGGGAATCTTCCTCGGCCTTTTTCTGTTCCTGCCTGTCTTCCTCCGTGTCGAGCTTGCTCAGGTCCAGCTCCCCCTTGGCGACGGATTGCAGCTGCTTGCCATCAAACTCGTTCAGGCTGCTGGTCAACCACTCATCCACCCGGTCGGACAGCAACAGCACCTCGATGCCCTTCTTGCGGAACACTTCCAGATGCGGGCTGTTCCGGGCTGCCGTGTGGGAATCCGCCGTGATGTAATAAATCCTGTCCTGGCCTTCTTTCATGCGCCCAAGGTAATCTTCCAGCGATACGGTCTGTTCGGCGGAATTGTCATGGGTGGAGGCAAAACGCAGCAGTTTCGCCACCTGTTCACGGTTGGCAAAGTCCTCGCCCGGCCCTTCCTTGAGCACGCGTCCGAATTCCTTCCAGAATTTCCGGTATTTTTCCGGCTCGTCTCTGGCCATGGTTTCCAGAAGGCCCAGCACCTTCTTGACCGAACCGTTTTTCATCGAATCAATGATCTTGTTGCTCTGCAGGATTTCACGCGAGACATTGAGCGGCAGGTCGTTGGAGTCAATCACCCCACGCACGAAGCGCAGGTAACGCGGCATCAGGTTTTCAGTGTCGTCCATGATGAACACACGCTGCACATAGAGCTTGATGCCATTGCTCTGCTTGGGCTCAAACAGGTCAAACGGGGCGCGGGCCGGAACATACAGCAGCGAGGTGTATTCCAGCTTGCCTTCCACCTTGCTGTGGCTCCAGGCCAGTGCCTCCTCCCAGTCGTGGGACACATGCTTGTAGAACTCCTGATACTCGGCATCGGTGATTTCGCTTTTGGGACGCTTCCAGAGCGCATTGGCCTTGTTGATGGTTTCCCATTCAATCACCCGTGCTTTTTTCTCCCCGCCTTCCTCACCGTCTTCAGCATCGAAATCCTCTTTCAGCATTCTGACTGGCAGGGGGATATGATCGGAATACTTGCTGATCACCGAGCGCAGACGCCAGCTGCTGGCAAAATCCTTTTCATCCTCCTTGAGGTGCAACACGACTTCAGTGCCACGGGCGGGTTTATCCACCGACTCCAGCGTGTAACCGGACTGGGCATCGGACTCCCAGCGCACGCCTTCACTGGCCGGCAGACCGGCCCGGCGCGTGGTCAGTGTCACCCTGTCAGCCACAATGAAAGAGGAGTAGAAACCAACCCCGAACTGGCCGATCAGGTGGGCATCCCTCTGCTGGTCCCCGGTGAGTCTGCTCATGAACTCACGGGTACCGGATTTGGCGATGGTACCGATATTGCTGATGATCTCGTCACGGCTCATGCCGATACCGTTGTCACGGATGGTGACGGTACCGGCATCCTGGTCGTATTCCACCTCGACCCGCAACTCCCCGTCCCCCTCATACAGGCTGTCATTGCTGATGGCCTCAAAACGCAGCTTGTCACAGGCATCCGCCGCATTGGAAATCAGCTCGCGCAGGAAAATCTCCCGGTTGGAATACAGCGAGTGAATCATCAGGTGCAGGAGCTGGTTGACCTCGGTCTCGAACGGGAGGTTCTGTTTTTCAGGCGTCGCACTCATCGGGATAGTTACCTCATGTCATGTCTTTGTTGGTGCAGCAGACAATGGGGGGCATGCCGGCAATTTCAAGGCCGGGATATGGACAGAAACCGGATAGGGGGGAATAATGCGCTCGGCATCAACAGGCACAGCAAGCCATTCCAGTACTTTTTATCAACCTTATTGCCCAGGTGACGCCCCCTGCCGCAATCTGCTACGGAAATCATCAAACCAATGGATACACAGGAAATCGTCGAACGTTTTGCCGAAGAATCCCACCCTGACGTACTGCAGGAATTTGATCGCGCCAGCCTTGAAGAGCTGGTGGCGAAACACGAAACACCGTTCATGGTACTGGACCTGAGCGAGGTGGATTTCCAGTACCGGTCCCTGCAGGCCGCCCTGCCCGGTGTCACGCTGTTCTATGCACTCAAGTCCCTGTCCCATCCGGAGCTGGTCAAGCGCCTCAAGTCACTGGGCTGTCATTTTGACCTGGCCACCAGTGGTGAGGTGGAACTGGTGGAGTCGCTCGGCATCCGGGGGGATCAGTGCATCCACACCCACCCGATCAAGAAAGACAAGGAAATCCGTCGGGCGCTGCAGTTCGGCTGCAACCGCTTCGTGATCGACAACATGGAAGAGCTGAAGAAATTCTTCCCCTATGCCGGCCAAGCCGAACTGATCATCCGGGTCAGCTTCCGCAGCAAGCAGGCGGTGGTCGATCTGTCACGCAAATTCGGCTGTTCGCTGGAAGAGCTGCCGCAGCTGGTGGAAACCGCGCAACAGAACGGCCTGACCGTGATCGGTCTGTCCTTCCATGTCGGCTCCCAGTCACTCACCCCCATGACCCAGGCCAATGCCGTGCGCTCCAGCATTGCGGCCATGAAGGTCATGAACAATGTCAACTGGAAAATCCTTGATATCGGCGGCAGCTTTCCGGTCTCCTATCAGGAGCAGGTGCTGCCGATTGCCGACTTCTGTGCACCGGTGATGGAAGCCCTGAGCGAAGTACCGGACGGTGTGGAGGTCTACGCCGAACCGGGCCGCTTCATCTCCGGCCCGTCCATGATCGAGCTGGTCTCGGTGGTCGGCAAGGCCAAGCGTGGGGCGCGTACCTGGTATTACCTGGATGACGGGGTTTACGGCGGCTTCAGCGGCCAGATTTTTGATCATGCCATCTATCCGCTGGCTCCCCTGAAACCGTTTGATCCGACAGGTGACTTTTTCCCCAGTGTGCTGGCCGGCCCGACCTGTGACAGTATCGACGTGGTGGCGGAAAACATCGAGCTGCCCGACCTGCAGGTCGGTGATATTCTGGTGGGCAAGAAGATGGGTGCCTATACCATTGCATCGGCCACCGAATTCAACTACTACCCCAAACCCAAGGTGGTGGTGGTCGAGGATATTTTTGATCCGGACACGGTGGAAACAGAAGCCTGACCGGCTGACAGGGCAGATGGTGGCAGCGGTCAGGGGCCTTGAAAGCACCCGACCGCCCGCTGCCACCGCTGGTGAACGCCTCGGCAAGCGGACTTTTACCAGCGGTTACACTGACCCGATCCGGTCCAGCGCCTTTTCCAGCACTGCAAGGCTGGTCGCAAAAGACAGCCGGATATGCCCTTCCAGACCAAAAGCCGATCCCGGTACCAGCGCTACGCCAACCTTGTCGATCAGGTAGCTGGACAGCTCCAGGTCATTCTCCAGCCCCAGCCGGTCAATCATGCCCTGCACATTCGGGAAGCTGTAGAAGGTGCCGTCAGAGGGCAGGCAGCGCACGCCGTCAATCTGGTTCAGGGTGGCATACACATAGTCATGCCGCTCCTCAAAGGCGTCCCGCATGGTCCGGATGCAGGACTGGTCCCCGTTCAGTGCCTCCACAGCCGCCGCCTGGGAAATCGAACACGGATTGGAGGTACATTGCGACTGCACCTTTTTCATGGCCTGGATCAGTCTGTCCGGACCTGCCGCATACCCGATGCGCCAGCCAGTCATGGCATAGGCCTTGGAAACCCCGTTGAGTACGATGGTGCGCTCCGCAAGCTGCGGACAGGCATTGAGGATATTGATGAACTTGCGGCCACTGAACAGGATATGCTCGTACATGTCATCAGTCGCCACCAGTACCTCCGGGTGACGCGCCAGCACCTGCCCCAGCTGGTCCAGCTCCTCGGCATCATAGGCGACACCGGTCGGGTTGGAGGGGCTGTTGAGTACGAACAGACGGGTTTTGGGGGTGATGGCCTGCTCCAGTGCCTCCGGGGTCAGCTTGAAATGATCCTCCTGGGTCGCCGCCACAATCACCGGCCTGCCATCCGCCAGCAGCACCATGTCCGGGTAGGAAACCCAGTAGGGCGCCGGAATGATGACCTCATCACCGGGGTTCAGCAGCGCCTGACACAGGTTGTAGAAACTCTGCTTGCCGCCGCTGGACACCAGGACCTGGCCGGTCTGGTACTCCAGGGCATTTTCACGCCTGAACTTGTCGGCAACGGCCTGCTTCAGGGCCGGCGTCCCTTCCACGGCGGTATAGCCGGTCTCTCCCCGCAGAATGGCGGCAATGGCAGCCTGTTTGATGTGCTCCGGTGTATCAAAATCCGGTTGCCCTGCCCCCAGCCCGATAATATCCCGTCCCTCAGCCTTCAGCTGGGCGGCCAGTGCAGTAACGGCAAGCGTCGCAGAAGGCTTGACACGTCCGATGCGTTCGGCAAGTTGTATGTCCACTTACAGCTCATATCCCTGGTAAAAATCCTGAAAATCCGGGCAACCGCAAGACATTCGGTCACCAGTCACCTGTTCAACAAGAACCGGTTTATGGTACCGCAAGACAGGCACCGGCATAAAGTGAGCAGACGGACTTTTCCATACCGGAACAGCGCACGGGCATGAAAAAGGAGGTTTCCCGCTTCATGCCCCATCATCAATGAGCCGGAGTGAGCCGGCACGGCAGGGATCAGTGCCGGACCCAGGCCTTGTAGGCATCCAGATTGTGCGCCTTGCCTGCCGCATAGCCGGCCTCATACGCCTCATTCAGGCGCTGCTCTTCCCGCTGCGGATTGATCAGGTAGCCGTTCTGCCAGCCCTGGAGAAATTCGGGATCAGTGCCGGCCTTTTCCATAGCGACGACGGCGTCATAATATTGCTGATTCATGTTTTCAACCTCTCATCAAAAAGTATGCAGCATGCCGGATTTCAGGCAACCGCACGGAAAGCCGCCAGCGCACTGCCGTTGTCCAGCACTGCACGCACCGCCGCTGCTGCCTGTGCCAGCGTGGCGTGGCGACCAAGGTGGGTCAGGCAGATGGAAGCCGCATAGACCAGACTGTCATAAGTCAGGCCGCGTTCTCCGGACAGGGCCGCCAGCCCCAAGCGGGCCGCATGGGCCGCCAGCGCGCCACTGTCCACGGTCACGGGCAGGTCCGGATCCGCCCGGGGTGGCTCCGGCAAAACCTCCGGCAACGGTACGGCCCGTACTGAAGCCTGAATGCCGAGCGCCTCCGGCAGCAGGTCACGCTGCTGCAGCACACCGTCTTCCTGGTAGAAAAACAGTTTTCCACTTTGCTGCAGCGACGGAACAATGCCACCTTCCACCCCGCGGATGAACATGGCGGAACTGAAACCGGCATGGCGTGCCAGGGAAGCATAAATCTCGGGGTAAGCCTTGTGCACATAGCCACCCATGTAATGGGTTTTGTGCTGCCCACGCACCGGGGCCAGCAGGGTTTCCACCGTGGTCAGCACCTGTCGCTTGACCATGCGCTGGCGCAACGGTATCAGCCCGTGCAGATACGGTGCGAACTGGGCCTGATCCACATAAGTCCAGCCACACTGGGCCAGCTGGGCCGCAGCATCGGCACACAGCAGGCCGGTATCCACCCCGGCAGCGGCCAGTACCTTGTGATGCGTGGCACCGAACTTGGGGCCGACGGCATTCAGCCCGTGCAGAACCGCCGGCACCCCCAGACAGGCCAGGACCGCCGGTACAAAGGTGGAAGCCGGCGTGCAGCGCACGAAACCGTCATAGGGGTCGGACACATCCACCACTTCATCCACGGCAGCGGTCACGCTGTCGGCCTGCTCCAGCAGCGCCTGCAGTGTGCCCCGGTTTTCCTCATCCGTTTCACGCTTCATGCGCAGGGCGATCAGGTAGATGGCTGCCTGCACCGGGTCCACCTCAGGCTCCAGAACATGGCGCATGGCCAGCAAAGCCTCCTCGTAGGACAGGTCCTTGCTGTATTCCGGTCCGGTAGCAACTTTCTGGATGCAGGCACGCAGGTGCTGTCTGGGACTGGCTTCGGTCATTGTGGCATTTTCCATGAAAAAAGTTTAAGAAGGCGGGGCAGATTGCGGAATATCCCTCTCGGGGTAAGGTTTCAGCACCTGTTTTACCATCAGGGCAGGATGATCAACAAGCCCCAGGCCGCTGTCAGGCACTCAGCGTGACAGCCGGGCCATGATCTCGCCTTCCAGATAGGAGACCGGAATGGCGGATAACAGGTTCATGCTCTGCACATCCATCACGCCACTGACCAGCACCGGGACACCCCGGGCATCCAGCCAGCCCACCAGCTCCTGCAGTGGCTGGCGCAGCAGATGCTCACGGGCGACATCCCCGGCCAGCGCCGGTGCAATCCGGGCCAGTGCCGGTCTGCCGATATCGACAAAACTCCCCAGTGCCGCATCACGGGCCTCAACGGCATTGATGACCAGCCGGATACCGGCAGCACCCAGGGCCGGAAACAGCTTTTCGGCTATCCACTGAAAACGCCGGAAATGCTCATGTGAAATGGCCAGTGCCAGCGATTCCAGCTCCCGCCCCTGCTGATTGAACAAAGCCAGCAGTTCCCGTGCACGGGCCGGCTGGGAGAACAGCCAGGCCCCGACCTCCACCACCACCAGATAGGGCTGCCGGCTCGTGCGTTGCAAGCGCCGCGCTTCCAGTACGGCCTTGTGGATATTCCACCAGTCGAGCTGGAAACGGGTGGCATTACGCTCTGCCCCCGCCAGCAGCTTCCGGTACGGTACCCGCCGACCGGCCTGGTCCAGCAGAAAGGGTTCCGCCAGCAGGACACCCGGCCCCCGGCTGCCGATGGTGCTGATGGTTTCCAGGAAATGGGGTTGCAGGGCCATGTTCCGCATCCGGGTCCGTCGGGGCTGGAGTCGGGGTGACGGCCTGCGGGTAGCGGCCCTTGCCGGACGGGTGGCTGCAGCGGTAGTGACTTCCGTGCCCGGAGCCACGGCCATGGCAGCATTTCCCGCCGCACTGCTGCTATTCTGTACGCTGGCGGCAGCCGGCCTGGCAGGGCTGCGGGCCGCCGGGGTCGGGGGCGGCCCGGCAGCAGCCGGACGTCTGGCCAGGGGCTCACGCCAGGGATTACGCTGTTTCCGGTTGTCGGCCTCCCGGCTTTTGCTGCGCTGCGGCACCGGATGGACATGCAGCTGCAGGCAGCGCTGGCCACGATAGACCGAAGGAATGAAACGGATTTCGACCCGCACCCCCCTGCGGTCCCGACGGACCAGTGTCATCCGCACGCGTCCGGAGGGCCGGGCACCGTTTTCGGTACTGGTGACCAGTGACCGGAACACTGTTTTGTCATCCTCCCGGACCAGTTCCGCCACCGGGGTTTTCAGCAGTTCCTCAAGGCGCTCGAAGCCGAACAGGGACAAATAGGCCAGGTTGGCATACAGGTGTCGCCCCCCCATGACATAAGCCACGGCCTCACGGGAAAAATCCACCAGCCACTGGCTGCGCAATTCGGCGATGCTCAGCAGGTGCTTGCACTGGCGGAAGCGGCGTTTGAGACGTGCATACTTGATGAGGAAATCCAGCTGCTGGGACAGATAGTCTTCATCGGTAGTGGAAATCGTGCAGACTTCAATGCCGGACAGGCGGCTTTCCAGTACACTCCAGCGCCGAGCGCTGGCATAGACCAGAATGGTATCGGGCGAATGCTGCTGTAACAGGCGCAACAGCTGTTCCTGATTGTGGCCGGGCCGGGAAACAAGATAGAACAGCAAGGCGGGAGAATCCGACAACTGATGCTTCAGCTCTGTCAGACTGGTGGCCGGATGGACCTGGATATCGGCATCCAGGGCACGCAGCCGGATCTCCAGCCTGGAAAGGCCGGAACCTGAGGGTCTGATGATGGAACAATGGATGGGTTGCCGGTTCATAGCGCTGAAGATACCAATTTGTGGTAGCGCCAAAAGTAATTCGACCGGTTTTCCCGACTATCGAGTTAACTGCCAAGATAGACTGACACTGGATCAATTTTGTTTATAGCATGTTCCACAGGCTGTCAAAGTTGTCATCCGAAAGCTCGTCGGCAGCCATATCAGAGACGGTCCGGTAGTGGAAATAGGCAAAGCCGCCCAGGCACTCATCCAGCGCCCCCAGCATGATGATTTCCCGCCTGTCCTCAAGACTGATCACCAGCTGGTCCCCGGACTGGAAAATATAGGCGGGCAGAATCAGTACCGGCTCAGGCCGGACACCCTCAGCCACCGGCAGATACAGGCCGGACAGGGGCAGTTTCTGGCGCAGGCTGCGATTTTCGACCGCTTCAACTTCCAGCACGCCGGCGGTATGGGCCAGCAGCTCCACACCACAATAGAGGCCCTGCTGATTGATGTACTCCATCCATTTGATGGCACCGACCATCCACGGGTGCTCGTCATCATTGCGGTTTCTCAGGGCCACCAGCTCCCCGACCCGGGCATCGGAAGTTTCATGCTGCTGCCAGTGCAGTCCATAGCCACCGATGCTGTTGTTGATGACATTCCATATCTGGATCCCCGACTCCCGGTCTGCCAGCCGTTCCTGCTCCGCATCCCTGTCTTCCGGGTCGGACTCGGCACCATAAAGCCCCATGCCCATCTCGCCATAGGCCATGCTGTTGAACAGCACATCCTCCTCGCGCTGCTGGGCTGCCGAACCCTTGCGCGCCGAACTGCGGATCACTTCCAGCACATTCGGAATCCCCATGACCGTGGCAATTTTTTCGTTGCAGGGAAAACGGTTGGCGCTGCGGCTGCGTACCGTGGTGAGATGATAGGCCATGCGCTTGGCCAGATTGCGGCTCAGGCCGTTGGGCAGGGTCAGTGCTCCGGCATTTTCATGCATCGAATCCTGAATCAGGCGGTCCAGGTGCACCAGCAGTTCACGCATCTTGAAAACACGCACGGTTGGTGAATGCGGCAGGTCACTGAACGGCATCACGATGGCCGGCTCATCGTTGTTCAGAACCACCGCATGCACAAAATCACCGTAAACCTCATCCTCCAGCAGCTCCCGACCGATGCGCACCTCCTTGCTGATGCTGCGCACGAAGCGCTCCACCCGGAATACTTCCTCCTGCCGCAGGCTGTAGGGACGGAACAGGGCCAGCAGGTTGATCTGCACATAGCGCGCTTCAATGCTGCGGGCATCCTCATCACCACTGTTGAATTTCACGGCTTCCAGATTGTGCTCACAGGCCAGCAGGAACATGTGGTGAATGTCATGCCAGACCGTTTCCCGGGTGCGCTGGTATACGGAATAGGAACTCAGCAGATAGCGGCCAAAATAGTCGATTACACGGTAGATGGATATCTGCAGCGCCCGCTTGCTGCCCTGGTCCCGGGTCAGCATGTCCAGTGCCGCCAACTGGTAAAGCCCGGCAAACTCCAGCAACAGGGACTGGTTCAGGTTGAAGATGCGCTGGCCGCGCTCCGGCAGGGGAAAGGCACGATAGGCCAGATGCCGCTGCAGGTTCTGGATCAGTACATCCAGGGTCGGCCTGAGCTTTTCACCGATACGGATGCGGCTCAGCGGCGGCATGACCCGCCGGTTGAAGTCAACCAGTCCGTAAAACAGACGCCGGGTTGACTCCCCGAAGTCCGTCACGGACAGGGAGTCAATCCACTCTTTCGCTCTGGCCTCCGACAACGGAATGGCATAGCGTGACAAATCATGCTTGTCGACTGATACGGCATCCATACTGGGCATCTTCCCCGTGTTTATTATAATTGATCTTCACTGCCTGCATCATAGCAGCCGGATGGCAGATTTGCAGGCCGAACCGATGGAATGCGCTCCAGATGCCCATGGTGCACGGCACCGGGCATTCACTGAACATTACCGGATCGGATTATTTTCAAAATAATTATTGACCATAATCATTATTCAGACTTACTATTTATTTCAGGAGAAAACTGATGGCTCAACCGGATAAAATCCCCGCAAACGATACCGGACCAGGCATTGTGGATACGGTGCTTGGCGAGATGATCGGCTACCGGCTCAAGCGGGCCTATATGCAGACCCAGCCAGCAGCCCTGCGTGCGCTGGAGGAACATGGCCTGCGCATGGTCAGCTTCTCGTGCCTGTCGATCATAACCGACAATCCCGGTATTGTGCAGTCCGGACTGGCGGTGGCCCTGCAGGTCGAGCGCTCAAACCTGGTGGTGGTGCTTGACGAGCTGGAGGAACGTGGCCTGATCACCCGCGAACGGGTTCCCACCGACCGCCGGCGCTATGCACTCACAGCCACCCTGCGGGGTCGTCGCCTGCGTGACCGTGCCGCCGGCAGGGCGCATGAGGCCGAAGCCAAAGTGTTTGCCCGACTGAGCGAGGAGGAACGGACTTTCCTGCTGACGATTCTGAAACGGTTTGAAGATAAGCCAGAGTCCTGACACCTGACCCTGATACCTGGACAACCCACAGGCGTACCGGCAGAAGCTGCCGGGCGCTGATGTCGATTCAATATGGAGGAGGAGACCCCCATGAAAATGCGTATTGCCGCGACCCTGCTTGCCTGTTCAATTGCCACCCTGGCCACGACCGCTTCGGCGGTGGAGACCATCCGGGCCACCAGTGCGTTCGGTCCGAACCACGCGGTAGCCAAGGATGTTTATCCGACCATTTTCAAAAAGCTGGAGGAACTGACCGAGGGCCGCTGGACCGGGCAGGACACCCCCTCGGGCCTGGTCGCACCGAATGAAATGTCAACCAGCCTGCGTGACGGTGTGACTGATTTCGGCCCGCTGCTGATGCCTTATTTCATTGCCGATTACCCCGACAGCGCAGTGGTGACCGAAGTCCCCATGCTGGGTTCCAGCCCGCAGGTGGTTTCAGCCGCCGTGACCGAATACCTGGCCACCTGCGAACCCTGCCAGACCGAATTCAGCCGCAACGGCCAAGTCTTTCTGGGTGAGGATACCACACCGCTTTATCAGCTGCTGTCCCGCAAAGCGGTCAAGTCGCAGGCAGACATGAAGGGCCTCAAGGTACGCACCGGCGCACCTTTCTTTGCCGTTTTCATTGAGCAGATGGGCGGTGTCCCGATGCAGATCCAGTCCAGCGAGCTGTTCGAAAACCTCAGTCAGGGCCTGGTCGATGCCACCCTCAGTTCCCCGCATGAAGTGATTGCCAACCGCCTGGGCGATGTCATCAGCTACGTGACCGAGCTGAACGAAGGCGTGTTCAACGGTGCAGCGGTCGCCACCGCCAGCAAGCTGCTGTGGGATCGCATGGACCCCGAGGATCGTCATGCCCTGGCCACCGCTTCCCAGTACGGACTGGCTGCCGGAATCAAGGGCTTTGAAAACCAGATTCAGGAAGTGAAAGACAAGAAAATGGTCGAGTTCATCACCCCTGATCAGGACATCATTGATGCCCGCGACAAATACAACGCAGAACGTCTGGCAGGCGCTGCAAAAATTCTGGAGGACCGGGGGGTCAAGGATGCACAGGCCAAAATCGACCGCTACAAGGCACTGGTCGAAAAGTGGGAAGCGCTGATCAAGCCCGAGATGAGTATTGACGAAATCGGCGCCCTGCGTGAGCAGGAAATCTGGTCCAAGGTCGATTTTGCCAGCTACGGCAACTGAGACTGACAAACCCGCCAGACAACACCGTCAGCGCACGTACCGCCTGATGGGCGTGCGCTGTCCTGCTCCATCTGCACCCCGGGAGGAAGGAGGATCAGATGCTGGAATCAATTAAAACCGCCGTGGCGCGGTTCAGCATGATAACGGGTGGCATCATCCTGATACTGATGATGCTCCAGGTTGTGATTGATGTTTTCATGCGCGCCTTTCTCGGCGCGGGTTTTCCTGCCACTGCCGATCTGGTCGGCAAATACTACATGGTGGCGGTGAGCGTGCTGCCACTGGCCCTGACCGAATTGAAACGCCGTCATATCGAAGCGACGATATTCACCCAGAATCTCAGCCGTAAGGCATTGAAAACCGTGCTGCTGTTCGGCTTTCTGGTATTCGGTGTCGTGCTCGCAGTGCTGACTTACGGCTCGATGCTGGAAGCCATCAGCAAGACCACACGCGGTGCCTATATCGAAGCCGGTCTGGTGCACTTCATCACCTGGCCCAGCTACTGGATTCTACCGTTCTCGTTCGGTCTGGCGCTGGTCATCATCGTGATCCGCATCATTGAAGTGCTGACCAACCGCTTTCATGACGGCGGGCATGATGTCCTGGAAGAACTGGAATCGCTCAAGGAGGAGGCATAATGGAACCTGTCACCATCGGCATTCTGGCACTGATTGCACTGCTGGCCCTGATCGCGCTGCGTGTACCCATTGCCATCGCCCTGATCGGCGTCTCCTTTGTCGGTATCTGGGCGGTTGCCGGGCTGCGTCCGGCCATGTCCATGCTCTCCACCATTCCCTATACCACCTCGGCAAGCTGGACCTTGTCCTCGATTCCGATGTTCCTGCTGATGGGCTATATCGCCTATCACTCGGGGCTGACACGCGGCCTGTTTGAAGCGGCACGGGTCTGGTGGGGCTGGATGCCGGGCGGGCTGGCCATTGCCTCGCTGGCCGGGGCTTCGGGTTTTGCTGCTGTATCGGGGTCATCGGTTGCCTGCTCCGCCGCCATCGGGCGCATTGCGGTGCCGGAAATGGCCAAACAGGGTTACAACCTCAGCATTGCCACCGGTGCGGTCGCCGCCGGTGGCACCATCGGCGCACTGATTCCGCCCTCAATCATCCTGATCCTGTTCGGCATTCAGGCCGAAGTCTCAATCAACCAGTTATTTCTGGGCGGGCTGTTTGTGGGGCTGGCCTCGCTGGTGTTCTATATTGTTGCAGTGCTGATCTTCTGGGTGCGCAACCCGGCCAGCCTGCCGCGTGCCAAGCCTTACACCATGGGTGACCGCTGGAAAAAGACGGCTGAAATCTGGCCGGTGCTGCTGCTGATTGCGGCAGTGTTCGGCGGCATGTTCAGCGGCTTTTTCACGGCCACCGAAGCCGGCGCATTCGGCAGCTTTGTGGCCATCCTGATCGGGCTGCTACGCCGCACCCTGACCTGGGAAGGCTTCAAGGAAAGCCTGGTCGATACCCTGCTGTCTGGTGGTTCACTGTTCATCATTGCCATTGGTGCCAATTTGTTCACTCGCCTGGTCGCGATGTCAGGCTTGTCGATGCAGGTCGGTGGTTTCGTTGAAAGCCTGGGGCTGGGTACCTTCGCGCTGTTGCTGGTGATTGTGCTGATCTACCTGGTGCTTGGCATGTTTCTGGAACCCATTGGCGCACTGCTGCTGACCCTGCCACTGTTTCTGCCGATTCTGGCCCAGCATGGTGTCGACAAGCTGTGGTTCGGGCTGCTGGTCGCCAAGCTGCTGGAAATCGGCATGATCACACCGCCGGTGGGGCTGAATGTCTTTGTCATACACTCGGTCGCACGCGATTACGTGCGCCTGGAACAGGTTTTTGCCGGGATCGTGCCATTCATTCTGGCCGATCTGGCGCTGGTCGCGGCCATGCTGGCGATACGCGGCTTTATCTAAGGAGGATTTAACATGCAGATTTCCGGTCAAACCGCGCTGGTCACAGGGGCTGGCAGCGGATTGGGAGAAGCAACCGCCCGTCGCCTGGCGGCACAGGGCGCACGGGTCGCCGTGGTCGACCTCAGCCAAGAGGCCGCCGAGCGCGTTGCCAGCGAGATCGGCGGGCTGGCGCTGGCCGCCGATGTTTCGGACAGTGCCGCCGTTGAGGCGGGTTTCGAGCGCGTCAGTGCAGAGCTGGGTGTCCCCCGGATCGTAGTGAACTGCGCCGGTATCGGTACCGCAGCACGCATCCTGCCACGCGACGGCCAACTGCCTTTGGAAACTTTCGAGCGTACCCTGAAAATCAATCTCTATGGCAGTTACGTGGTACTCAGTTTCGCTGCCAGGGCGATGGCGGCTGCCGAAGCACTGGATGCGGATGGTGCCCGTGGCGTGATCATCAACACCGCCTCGGTAGCGTATCAGGATGGCCAGATCGGCCAGGCCGCCTATGCCGCTTCCAAAGGGGGTATTGCAGCGATGACCCTGCCTGCCGCCCGCGAGCTGGCACGTTTTGGCATCCGTGTTGTGACCCTGGCCCCGGGGCTGTTTGAAACCGCGATGAGCAGCGGCCTGCCGCCTGAAGTCAAGGCTGCGCTGGAAGCCGGCCTGCCGTTCCCCTCACGCATGGGGCACCCCGATGAATTTGCACACCTGGTGCAAAGCGTGGTCGAGAATCCGCTGCTGAATGGTGAAGTGATCCGCATCGACAGCGCTGTGCGCCTGGCCCCCAAATAACCATCGCGTACTGACTAAGCGCGTACTGACTAAAGGAACGACACCATGTCCGATCATTCAAAATACCTGACAACGGAAGTGGATGGCCAGCTTGCCACCATTACCATGACCCGTATTGAAAAGCGCAACGCCATGAGCGAGGGCCTGATCAATGCCATCGACCACGCCTACCGCCACCTGCCCAAGGCGGTGCGCGTCGTGATCCTGACCGGTGCGGGCGGGCATTACTGCTCCGGCCTGGATCTGGCTGAGCACGTCGAACGCAGCGCCGAAGAAGGCGTCTATCACTCACGTCACTGGCACCAGGTCATGGACATGATCCAGTTCGGTGGCCGGGTGACGGTTTCGGCCATGACGGGTGCGGTCATTGGCGGTGGTATGGAACTGGCTGCCTCCACCCATGTGCGCATTGCTGAACCGTCGGTCATCTTCCAGTTGCCTGAAGGGCGGCGCGGTATCTTCGTCGGTGGAGGTGCCTCGGTGCGGGTAGGCCGCATTCTGGGGGCTGACCGCATGACCGAGATGATGCTGACCGGGCGCAAATACGACGCTGATGAAGGGCTGCGTCTGGGGCTGACACATTACAGTGTCGGCGAAGATGAAGCGCTGCCGCTGGCTTACAAGCTGGCCCGGCAGATTGCCGGCAATGCGCCAATGTCGAACTACTTCATGGTACAGGCACTGGCACGCATCAATGACATGGCGCGTGGCGACGGGCTGTTCACCGAAAGCCTGTGTGCTTCACTGGTACAGACCACGCCCGATGCCCAGGAAGGGCTGCGCGCCTTTCTGGAAAAGCGTGCACCTGTATTCCGCTGATTGACCGATTTTGAGGGAGGAGAAAACATGATTGAGGAAATCCCACCCCTGACCCAGGAGAATATTGAAGCGCGTGCTGCCTGGGCACGCGAGCATACGGCTACCCAATGGATTCCGCAGCAAACCCTGCGTGAGGATCGGGCCGATGGCACCATTATCCTGCGCTCGCCGCTGCCGATGGATCCGGTGGTGACCAATACCGGCCAATGGCTGCATGAGTGGGCGCAAAAGGCCCCGGATCGGGTGGCACTCAGCGAGCGCGTCGATCCGCTGGCTGCCAGCGGCCCCTGGCGTGACGTGACTTACCGGGAGCTGCTGGCGCATGTACGTGCAGTCGCCTCCGGGCTGCTGGCGCAAGGTATGGCAGCGGGTGACAAGATCGCCATTCTGTCGGGCAACAGCATTGATCACCTGATCCTGTCGCTGGCTGCCCAGTATATTGGTGCGCCGGTCACGCCACTGGCCGAACAGTATGCGCTGATCGAGGAAGCGCAGGGTCGGCTGATTTTTGTGCTCGACAAGATCAAGCCGAAGCTGGCATTCGTGGACGATGCCGGTCGTTATGCCAGCGCCCTGAAACTGCCGGCGCTGGATGATGTGATGGTGGTTGCCAGCCGTACCGAAGGTGCGCCCCGCGAGGTGTTGCCCTTTGCCGAGCTGCTGGCGGCACCCGAACACCCGGAACTGGAAACGGTACATGCTGCGGTCGGCCCGGATACCCTGGCAAAAATCCTGTTTACGTCCGGCTCCTCCTCGGAACCCAAGGGCGTACTGACCACCCAGCGCATGCTGTGCGCCAATCAGGCCCAGCAGACTGCGGTCATGCCCTGGCTGAGCGCTCATCCGCCACGGGCGACCGACTGGCTGCCCTGGAATCATGTGTTTGGCGGCAGTTCCAATACCAATATGATTCTTTCCAATGGCGGTACCCTGACCATTGATCTGGGCAAGCCGACGGCCAGGGGCTTTGCCACCACCATCGCCAACCGCCGTGAGCACCCCGGTACGCTGGCCTTCAATGTGCCGATCGGTTACGCCATGATTGTCGAGGCAGCGGAAAAGGATGCTGAATTACGCCAGACCCTGTTTCGTGAACTGGATCTGATCTTTTATGCCGGTGCTTCATTGCCGCAGGATGTGTGGCTGGCGCTGGAGCGTTTCTGTCTGGAGGAGCGCGGCGGCCTGCCGATGATGGCTTCCAGTTGGGGCCTGACCGAGACCGCACCTTCCTGCCTGATGGTGCATGAGCCGATCGGGCGTTCCGGTGTGGTCGGTGTGCCACTGCCGGGTGTTGAAATCAAGCTGATTCCTGATGATGAAATGCGCTGCGAAATCCGCGTCAAGGGGCCGAATGTCTTCAAGGGTTATCTGGATGCGCCCGACAAGACTGCTGCTGCGTTTGATGAGGAGGGTTTTTTCATCACCGGTGATGCAGTGCGTTTTGTCAATGAACAGGATGCCTCACGCGGGCTGATCTTTGATGGCCGTGTCTCCGAGGATTTCAAACTCAACAGCGGTACCTGGGTACAGGCTGGCTCACTGCGCATGAATGTGCTGGAACGCCTCAAGGGGCAGGTGCAGGATGTGGTGATCTGCGGCCATGACCGGGGTGAAATCGGTTTGTTCATCTTTCCGCTGCCGCAATCGGTGGTGGCCGAGAACGTCAGTCGGGGTGCCTTGATCGAACCGCATCTGGCGGCGCGCATCGAGAATGCCCTGCGCGAGATGAATGCCGGTGTCACGGGTTCCGCCAAGCGCATCACGCGGGCCATTGTGCTGGCTGAACCGCCGTCGTTGCAGGCTCATGAAGTCACCGATAAAGGCTCTCTCAATATCAAGAAGATCATTACCCGCCGTGCCGATTTGTTGGAGCGGCTTTACGACAATGAAGACCCGGCGCTGATCCGCGTCTGAGCGCGTTTGCGTGAATTTTCGTTTCTCCCATTCCCGCCCTTTTCCCGACAAGGGGGAGGGGCGCGTTTGCCAACGCCCAAGGAGGCACAGATGAAGAATATTGATTTCAACAAGGTGCGTGCCATCGATATCCACACCCATGCCGAGGAATCCTGTGGCTGCCATGCCGATGACGGTTATGATGAGCTGCAATCGACCATGGCGAAGTATTTCGGTGCGCCCTGGAGCCACCCGCCGACCATCGACGAAACTGCCGCACATTACCGCGAAAAGAATATCGCAGCGGTGATCTTTCCGGTTGATGCCGAGCGCGAAACCGGCTATCGGCGTTACAATAATTACGAAGTCGCCGAAGCCTGTGCGAAACACGATGACATCCTGATTCCGTTCGCCTCGATTGACCCGGCCAAGGGTAAACTCGGTGCCCGCGAAGCCCGCGACCTGGTGGAGAATCACGGTGTGCAGGGTTTCAAGTTTCATCCCACCATGCAGGGTTTTTACCCCAATGACCGTTCCGCCTATGTGTTGTATGAGGCGATTGCGGAAAGCGGCAAGCCGGCGCTGTTCCATACCGGCCAGACCGGGGTCGGCTCGGGGATGCCCGGCGGTAATGGCATGCGCCTGAAGTATTCCAACCCGATGTTCATGGACGATGTGGCAGTTGATTTCCCTGATATGCCGATCATTCTGGCGCACCCGTCCTTTCCCTGGCAGGAGGAAGCGCTATCGGTCGCGACCCACAAACCCAATGTCTATATTGACCTGTCGGGCTGGTCACCGAAATATTTCCCCAAAATCCTGGTTCAGTATGCCAATACCCTGCTGAAGCACAAGATGCTGTTCGGTTCCGACTGGCCAATGATTGCCCCGGAACGCTGGCTGGATGCCTTCGACAAGGCTGAGTTCCGTGACGAGGTGCGCCCGCTGATCCTCAAGGAGAATGCCATGCGCCTGCTGGGGGTGCAGTCATGATCCCGTTTCAGGCTCCGGTTGAGGATATTTTTGCCAGTCTGCACACCTTTGTGGGCGAGTTGCCCGATTGGGATGCTGCATTGTGCGAGGAAATTACCCAGCATTTTGCCAGCTTTGTGGAGGGCGTACTGGCACCGTTGAATGAACCAGGTGATCGGCAAGGCTGTCGGCTGGAAAATGGCCGGGTGCGTATGCCGGATGGCTTTGGCACTGCCTATGCCGAGCTGGCGGAAGGTGGCTGGCAAGGCCTGACCGCGCCCGAGGCATACGGAGGCCAGGGTCTGGATCACCTGACGGCGGCGGTGTTGTCGGAAATTTTCAGTGGTGCCAATCATGCCCTGCAAATGGTCACCGGGCTGGTTCCAGGCGCGATTTCGACCCTGCTGGCGCATGGCACGCCCGAGCAACAGAACACTTACATCCCGCCGCTGGCGTCCGGCGAGTGGCTGTCGACCATGTGCCTGACCGAGGCCGGAGCTGGCTCGGATCTGTCGCGGATTCGTACCCGTGCGGTACAGGATGGCGATGGCTGGCGTATTGACGGGCAGAAAATCTTTATTTCCGGCGGTGATCAGGATTTATCACAAGGTATCCTGCATCTGGTGCTGGCGCGCAGTGGCCCAGCCGACTCTGGGGTGAAGGGCTTGTCGCTGTTCCTGTGTCTGTCGGACGTTGATGGGGAACGCAACAAGATCAGCATCACCCGCATTGAGGAAAAGCTGGGGCTGCACGCTTCACCGACCTGCCAGATGGAATTCGACGGTGCCAAAGCCGAGCTGATCGGTACGGAAGGCAAGGGTCTGGCGGCAATGTTTACCATGATGAACCACGCACGCCTGGATGTGGCCTTGCAGGGGGTGGCGCATGCCAGCCGGGCGCATGCCATTGCTTCGGCCTATGCTGCTGAGCGCCAGCAGGGTCGCCAGCCGGATGGCAGCCCGGCGGTGCTGACGGATCATCCTGATGTGCAGCGCATGCTGAATGAACAGCGCGACCTGACCCGTACAGCACGCGCCATGTGTCACCTCACGCTGGCTGAACTGGAGCGTGGCGAGCGCCCGGCACTGATTGAATTTTTGACACCACTATGCAAGATTTATTCGACCGAAGCCGGCATCCGTTCCGCCGATCTGGGCATCCAGATTCTGGGGGGGTATGGCTATCTGGAAGAATACGGGGTAGCGCAAATCTGGCGTGATGCCCGCATTACCGCGATCTACGAGGGTGCCAATGGCATCCATGCGCTGACCCTGGCGACACGCGGGGTGAAACTGGAGCAGGGTGCTGCGATTGAGCAGTTCGCGCAACTGGCGGCGGAGCTGGCGGGTGATGATCCGGCGGTTGCTGAATTGAGCACAAGCTGGCAGGTGCAGGCGCGGGAGCTGGCAGCGCAGGCGGATGTACGGGCGCAGGCGCATGGGTTTGCCGAGGCGAGTCTTGCCTTATTGAGTCGGGCGATTCAGGTGAAATGGCAGGCGTAGCGTGCGGCTTGAATTGGGGCGGGGCAGCGTTAACAGTCATCCCCCCATTTTTAACCACCGTCAAAAGTAGAGGTTAATGGGGCAGCTGAGCCAACGACTGTGTAAACAATTCGGTGTAACCGCCGGGGTTATACAGAATCGCTGATGCGATCCTCGAACGCGATCATAAACCGGTTCAGGAAAGATGTCGCGTTCACTGATTATGCTGCCTTATCCGATGACACTACACTAGTGCTCAATGACCTCCACCGCCAGCAGCAGCAGACTGGCACTGATGCGGATGCCACGCCGGCGCGCCTCCAGCAGGTTGACCTTGAAGCGCAGTTTCTGTTCCCGGATCAGGAAAATGAAGATGCCGGTCTGCAGGTCGGACAGGTCTTCCCTGACGACGGTCAGCATCTGGTTGTTGACCATCTGGCCACGCAGGGATTCATAGGGAAAACCGGTATCGATATAGGCACTTTCACAGCCGGCAAACTGCCGGGATGAGGGCTGGGACGGATAAATCCGGACCTGAATCCTGCCCCACAGGGTATTGCGGTTGTCCAGGGTCTGCAGCTGCCGGGTCAGCTGGTGGTTGGCGGACAGTACACACAGTACAAACCGGCCCGCCGGCAGTTCCGGCTCCCAGGAGACGAACTTCAGGAACTGGTACAGGAATGCCGCCTGCAGCTGGTAGCCGCGCTCAGAGTCCAGTTCATCAGCCGGAAGCGGCACCGGAACAATGCACAGCCAGAGCAGCACCATAACCAGTGCCTGTTTCAACACCATTCTGGACAACTGTTCCGGGCACATCGTTCTTTCAACAAGGTTTAAAGGCCATCATGCGTTATGGGTCGGCCCGAAGACAGCCTGCCGTTCAAAGCCTGGGGATTAATTGTCAGGTCAGCTGTGCTGGCGCATGAAAGCCTCCATCAGGGTCACAAGATGGATGGGGGTTTCCTGCATCGGGTAGTGCCCGGCATCGGCAAGGATTTCCAGCCCGCACTGGGGATACCCGCTCAGGTAGGTGGCCCGCATGACATCGGCGGTGATGGCAGCATCAAATGCTCCCACCAAGACCTGCATCGGCGTGTGGATGGCGCTGATTTCATCGGCAAAATTTTCTCTGGCCCAGGCCCGCAGGTAACCACCATAGGCTGCTTCGCTGGTCTGGGTGCGGGAATTGGCCACCATGCGTTGCAGCCAGACCGGGCTCAGGCGCTTGCCGGTGGTGAAATCCAGAATGGCATAGCGGTTTTCGTCCCGGGTCACGGCCCCTTCAAACAGCTGCCAGCTGTCGGCATCCAGCTGTCCGCCACTGGCCGGAACCGGAGTGACCCCGCAGGCAGAACGCACCGTGATGCGCGGATCGCAATCCAGCATGAAGCGCTGCATGGCCATACCCCCCATGGAGTGCCCGACCACATGCAGCTCGTGCCAGCCCAGTTCCAACACCAGCCGGTTGGCGTCGGCAGCAATCTCACTCATGGTGTAGTGGCCGCTTTGTGACGCTGATTTGCCATAACCCCGGTAGTCGATGAAGCAGTAACTGAAAGCAGCAGTATCCATGGCGGTAAAGGTCGGCTCCCAGACCGAGTAATCACCGAACCAGCCATGAAAAACCAGCACCTTGCGGGGACCGGAGCCGATGAGGGTGTGACCGGGAATATACGCGGGTGACATGGATGGATTTCCTCCGTATTGTCTGTTGATGAGTCAAACTGTCAGCAGCTGATCAGGCGGCGCAAACTGCAATGTCGGGCAGGGAAGGCATGGGCGGTTCCTCAGGGCCGCAGGCGTATCCATTGTCGGACTTGTGAGGAGTGAGTGCAAGCAGGACGGGCGCGCGGATAAGGTCTGACCACGGATAGCAGGCACGCGTTGCCGGTAGCCGGAAACTGGCTGGATCGGGACTTCTCACCGACGAAGAAAAATCGAGCCTGATCTCGTTGGCTGCCAGCGATGGAGGCTTCACAACCGCCGTCTGTTCAAGCTCCAGCGGCTCACCCAATTGATGAGTAACACGAAAAACCTGAGTGCGGGACAAATCGATGCACAGCAACTGCTCCAGTAATTCATGCGATTCGCTGTAGACTTCACTGGCTCCTGCCCGTGCCATACATGTCAAGGCAGTGACTGACGCCAAAAAGCAGGAGATCAACCCAACCGACCTGCTCAACCATTCCAACAGCAGAACAACGCAAATCCACATCCGTGACAGGGAAACCATCATCAACCCCCCGGTCAGTTTGATACACAAGTAATACTGATGCACACTCTCGCACAAGCTTTGGAAGGATTTTAGAAGGATTTAGAATGTCAGAGACAAAATACGAACAAAATATTGTTTTTAAAAACAAAAACAACCACACCCCCATGATGCAGCAGTACCTGCAGATCAAGGCGGAGTATCCGGACATCCTGCTGTTCTACCGCATGGGAGATTTCTACGAGCTGTTTTTCGAGGATGCCAGAAAAGCGGCCAGCCTGCTGGACATCACCCTGACCCAGCGCGGCCAGACGGCTGGTGAACCGATCCCCATGGCCGGTGTGCCCTACCATGCGGTAGAACAATACCTGGCCAAACTGCTGCGTCAGGGTGAATCCGTGGCCATCTGCGAGCAGATCGGCGATCCGGCCCGGTCCAAGGGACCGGTCGAGCGCAAAATCACCCGTCTGCTGACCCCCGGCACCCTGACGGATGATTACCTGCTGGATGACCGCCGTGACAACCTGCTGATGGCCGTGCACTGCCCGCACCTCCCCGCCACCGACAAAAAGGCCGGTACTCAGGGCAAAAGCGCAAGCCGTTTCGGGCTTGCTGTCATTGACCTCAGCACCGGACGTTTCAGTGTACAGGAAGCCGACTCAGCCTCAGCACTGGTCAATGAAATCGAACGCCTGCAACCGGCGGAAATCCTGCACCATGAGGACTGGCGGCCCGAATTTGCCCGTGATCATGTCACCACACCCCGCCCGCCCTGGCACTTTGACCTGGAAACCGCCAAACGCCTGCTGCTGGAGCAGCTCGGTGTGCATGATCTGGACGGTTTCGGCTGTACCCACCTGCCGCTGGCGCTGACGGCTGCCGGGGCATTGCTGAATTACGTGCAGGAGACCCAGCGCACAGCCCTGCCCCACATCAACAGCCTGAGCGTGGAGCACGGAGACGATGGCATCATCATGGATGCCGCCAGCCGTCGCAATCTGGAGCTGGAACACAGCATCAGCGGCGAACACAGGAACACCCTGGTCTCGGTACTCGACCGGACGGCCACCAGCATGGGCAGTCGCCTGCTGCGGCGCTGGGTCAACAAACCCCTGCGTGAACGCAGCACGCTCCGCAACCGCCATGCAGCAGTCGGCTGTCTGCTGCAGGGGGATGCCTTTGAGGCGGTGCATGAGTCCCTACAAGCCATCGGGGATGTGGAACGCATCAGCTCACGCATTGCGCTCGGGACTGCGCGTCCCCGGGATCTGGCCACCCTGCGGGCCTCACTGGCGGTCCTGCCGGGCTTGCATGAAACCCTCAGCCCGCTGGGCAATGCGCACGTGCATGCCCTGAAACAGCGGATTGATGAACATGAAGCCCTGCATGAACTGCTGGTCCGGGCGGTGATCGACAATCCGCCGGTGGTGATCCGTGACGGCGGCGTGATTGCCACCGGTTATGATGCCGGTCTGGATGAATTGCGCAACCTCAGCACCCACGCCGACCAGTACCTGATCGACCTTGAAACACGGGAAAAGGCCCGCACCGGCATCAGCACCCTGAAAGTAGCCTATAACCGTGTGCACGGCTATTACGTCGAAGTGCCACGCACCCAGGTCAAACTGATCCCCGCCGATTATATCCGGCGCCAGACCCTCAAGGGGGTGGAGCGCTTTATTCTGCCGGAGCTGAAAAAATTCGAGGACAAGGTGCTCTCGGCACGTGAACGGGCCCTGGCACGCGAGAAAGTGCTGTATGAGGAGCTGCTGCAGACGCTGCTGGCCCACCTGATGCCGCTGCGCCAGAGCGCCCAGGCGCTGGCCGAGCTGGATGTGCTGACCTGCTTTGCCGAACGTGCCAGCAGCCTCAACTACTGCAGCCCGGCACTGGTGGACGGGGCCGGACTGCAGATCGAGGCCGGACGCCATCCGGTGGTGGAGCACACCCTGGATGCGCCGTTCGTACCCAATGACCTTTCAATGGACAACCGCCGGCGCATGCTGATGATCACCGGTCCCAACATGGGCGGCAAATCCACCTACATGCGTCAGGTGGCACTGATTGTACTCATGGCTCACATCGGCAGTTACATTCCGGCCAAAGCGGCGCGCATCGGCCAGATCGACCGTATTTTCACCCGCATCGGTGCGCATGACGACCTCAGTACCGGACGCTCCACCTTCATGGTGGAAATGACCGAGGCCGCCAACATTCTCAATAATGCCACGCCGTACAGTCTGGTACTGATGGATGAAATCGGGCGCGGTACCAGCACTTTTGACGGCCTGTCGCTGGCCTGGGCCTGTGCCGAACATCTGGCGCGTGAACGCCGGGCCTTCACCCTGTTTGCCACCCATTACTTTGAACTGACTACACTGGCCGAACAGATCGGTACCATTGCCAACGTGCACATTGATGCCGTCGAGCACGGCGACAGGATCGTGTTTCTGCACGCGGTCAAGGACGGCCCTGCCAACCAGAGTTACGGCCTGCAGGTCGCCCAGCTGGCCGGGGTGCCCAGAGCCGTGATTGCCAGGGCACGCAAAAAGCTGGTGTCCCTGGAGGAATCTGCCGTCGCCGCCGGGAACCGCCATGCCCCGCTCAGGCCGGGCCAGAACCTGTCACTCACCTTCGGGTCGCCAGCGAAGCCGGGGGATGCGGCAGCAGAGCGGTTGAAGGAAGCACTGCTGGCCCTGGAGCTGGATGAACTTTCACCACGTCAGGCACAGGAGGCACTTTACCGGCTGCGGCAACTGTTGTGACAGGCGGAAGATGCGTCGGAATCACCACTCGTCCGCCCTGCAAAAAATCTGCAAATCCAGCCGTTATGCTGATGACTCCGGAATACAGAACAACAAGGAGTTCCGACGCATGAAAACTGCATCAGCCCTGCCCGACCTGCCTGGCCGCCCTCAGCTGCTCCACCCCCATGGACCTGCGTATCCGAAACCCCGCATGCGGCCTGCACCGCGCACGGAACGCCTGCAGGACTGGGAACAACGCATCCGCCACCTGTTCACGCGCCAGCGCTATTGATTCTCACGCATCCTGGCGGACGGCCAGCCCTGCAGCCAGATGGCCAGCGCCTGATTCAGGGCGGCATAACCTGCTTCATTGAGGTGGAGCAGGTCACGGCTGTATTCGGGACGGCTCAGGTCCGGCGCACCCTGCAACACTGCAAAGGCATCCAGCACATAAACCCCCTGCCCTGCTTGGGCACGGATGAAGTCATTCACCTCCCGGATGGACGCCGCCACAGCATCCGACCAGAACAGCTGCCGCTCCAGCGGTACCTCCCCGAGCGGAAATACGGTGGTCAACAGCACTTCGGCCCGCTGCGCCCGCGCCTTGTCGATAATTGTTCGCAGCTGCTGCTTACAGCCCTGAACAATGGCGGTCTGCGCCTCGGGCAACAGCGGAATGGCCTTGAGATCATTCACACACAGCTGCAACAGCAGCAGGTCCGGCTCCAGCGGTGCCACATGCGCCTCAAACCGCAGCGCAACCTGGGCCGAAGTCTGCTGCCCGATGCCTCGGTTGACAAAATCCAGCTCCGGCAGGGCCGGGGCCGGCCAGCTCAGGGCGCGTGAGTCGCCAAACAGCACCACACGCGGTTTCCGGCCCTGATGCGGCTGCCGGGCAGCCGGATACACGGCCAGCTGCAAAGGATCAAGACGCAGTATATTGTTATCGGTATACAGCTTGCGGATCATCCAGGCTGCACCCAGATTCACCCCCAAAGAACACAGCAACAGCACAAGCAACACTCTGGCCTCCTGTCATTCCGGATAATCTGCAGTTTAGTACCGATCAACACACCCGGCTACCCGAAGTGCCGGCAGAATCATGACAAGCCGAGGCTGCTCGCCTACACTCTGCCGGGAAATCAACAAGTATGGACAACAACACGGCATGCCACAGGGAGACAATCCGCCAGCCGGCACCAGACCAGCGACCACCCGCCACGGTTTCGAGTTCACCGGCAGCGGCAGCGAATACTTCAGAATCTGGATCACCAACATCCTGCTGACCCTTCTGACCCTCGGTATTTATTCGGCCTGGGCCAAGGTGCGTACCCGGCGCTATTTCTACGGCAACACCCTGCTGGATGGCAGCAGTTTTGAATACCACGCCCGGCCACTGGCCATCCTCAAGGGCCGGGTCATCGCCGTGGCCCTGCTGTTACTGTATGTGGGGCTGAGCCGGTTTTTTCCGCTGGCCGGACTGGCTGCACTGCTGATCATGCTCCTGTTCCTGCCCTGGGTGATCTGGAAATCGCTGCGCTTTACCGCACATGCCAGCAGCTACCGCAATGTCCGTTTCAGCTTTGATGGCACCCTGGGGCAGGCCTACAAGTACTTTTTCTGGATTCCGGGCAGCATCCTGCTCGGTACCGGCCTGTTGGCATCCGGGCTGTGGCTCATGCACCCGGCACTGGCCCCGCCCCTGGCCGCCGGGTTGCTGCTGGGTGCCCTGCTGCTCACCTACCTGCTCTACCCCTGGTTCCAGCGCCTGTTCACCGGTTTTTATCTTGATTACCACCGTTACGGCCAAGGTCATTTCCAGTCACAGCTGGAAACCGGCGAGTACTATGTGATCTACCTGCTGACCCTGATTTTCGGCATGCTGATCACTGCCGGGGCCGGACTGCTGCTGGTGCTGGTCATTCAGTTGCTGGGACAGGCCGGGCTGCTGGAGGGCCTGCGTACCCTGGAACAGCCGGACCTGGAACGGGAACTGCCCCCGCTGCTGACCCTGCTTGGCGTCATCCTGCTGTACCTGCCGGTGCTGGCCCTGAGCAGCTGGCTGCGCTCCTATTTCAAGGCCAGCCTGCGCAACCACGTGTACAGCAGCACCCGGCTTGACAATGTGCTGCGGCTGCACTCGGACATGGAGGCTGGCCGCCTGTTCCTGATCTACCTCAGCAATACCGTGCTGGTCCTGCTGAGCCTGGGGCTGGCCTACCCCTGGGCCAGAATCCGGCTGGCCCACTACAGCGCCCGCTCCACCAGTGCCATCATCCAGGGCACTCTCGACGGCTACGTGACCCGGCAGCAGGTACAGGTATCCGCCCTGGGAGAAGAGCTTGGCGATGCCTTTGACGTGGATGTCGATATGGGGCTGAGCCTGTGAATCCGTCAAACCTCAGCGGCTACTGGTTCCCGCCCGGCAGTGCTGCCCGTACCCCGGCCCGCCTGGAACTGGACCGCCGGCATTTCACCCTGCACCGTGACGGCATGGCGGCTCTGGAAGGTGATGGCTGCCAGCTCATCGTCAGCGACCGGATCGGCAATATCGCCCGGACCCTGATACTGCCGGATCATTCGGTGTTTGAAACCCGCGATAATGACACGGTAGACACCTGGCTGCAGCACACCAGCCACCGTGACCGTACCAGTCAGCACCGGCACCAGCTGGAAAGCCGCTGGCGCTGGATTCTGGCTGCCCTGCTGGTAACGGTAGTGCTGGGGTTTGTCACGGTGAGCCAGGGTATGCCCTGGGCCAGTGAGCGCATTGCCCGGGCACTGCCACCGGCACTCAATGAAACCATCGCAGCCCGGACCCTGGAAACCATGGATGAGCTGATGCTGCAGCCGACCCGCCTCACACAGGCGAAACAGGATGAACTGACCCGGCGTTTTGAGCAGAAACTGCTGCCGCTGCAGCACGAACCGTTCCGCTACCGCCTGCATTTCCGCCATTACCCACAGGTACCGAATGCCTTTGCCCTGCCCTCCGGTGACATTGTCGTGACCGATGCCCTGGTGAAGCTGGTCAGAAACCCGGAAGAGCTGGACGCGGTGCTGCTGCATGAAATCGGGCATGTGGTCAACCGCCATGGCCTGCGTCAGGTGCTGCAGACCTCGTTCATGACCGTGGCGCTGATCATGGTCACGGGGGATGTGACCATCCTGCAGGACTGGGGGCTGGCCCTGCCGGTTTTCCTGCTTCAGAGCCATTATTCACGCCGGTTCGAGACCGAAGCGGACCAGTTTGCCTTTGAGCGCATGCTGGAAGCCGGGATTGATCCGGGTCATTTCGCCGGAATTATCGGACGCATGACCCGTACCGAGCTTGCGGACCCGGCCCGGAATGACGTTCAGAACACCCGCCGACAGCAGCGGGAACGGTCGCTGGAGTATCTGCGCAGCCACCCGGCCACGGACAGGCGCATGAAAAAGGCACTGGAATATTCACGCCGCTTCCGGGCCGGACAGGCAGAATGACCCGTCCGCCAGTGTTCAGCCTTCCAGCTCCCACAGCAGCGGCAGCAGGCAGTCACGCCCGAGTTGCCGGCTGCGTTCGGCAGACCAGCCCTGTACCGGATCGGGTCGCACCCGGTTGTCCTTGAACGGCATTTCCAGCGTCAGGGCCGGAATACCGAAATGGTGCCCGACCCAGAAACTCGCCAGCGTCAGGGTTTCAGGACCGAACCGGCCCGGCTCGTAACCCTGCTCCAGCTGGAAGTCGGGGCTCACACGCCGCAGGTTGCGCTTGAAAGCCTGCTCCCGGTCCAGAATGGCAGCGGCCACCGGTGCGCCATCCTGTCCGGCGATAAAGTTGGCTGGAATGGCCTCATCGCCGTGAATATCCAGAAACAGGTCACAACCGCTTTCCAGCAGCTGCTGTGTCACCTGATACACCTCCGGGCTGTGCTCCATGTCGGCCTGGCCCCAGACCCGGTTCAGGTTCACCCCGGCGGCATTGGTACGCAGATTGCCCAGAAAACTGCCATCGGGGTTCATGTTCGGCATCAGATGCAGGCGGGCCCGCTGCAGCAGCCGTTCCGCCACCGCATCCTCACGATCCAGCAGCCGCTCCAGCAGCCCTTCCATGAACCATTCAGCCATGGTCTCGCCCGGATGCTGGCGTGCAATAATCCAGACCTGCTTCGGGCCGTCGCCAACCCGTACCCGGTCCAGCTCACGTCCCTGCAGGCTCAGCCCCAGACTGTCGACCCGGCAGGGCGCTGCACACTGGGCACGGGCGATCAGGGCCTGATGCCGCTCCTGAGAATACGGGGTAAAATAGGCATACCAGACCACATCCCGTTCCGGACAGTGTTCCAGGATCAGCGCCCCGTCCTGATAGCGGGTCGGAATCCGGAACCAGTATTTACGGTCAAAGGAAGCCAGGGCCTGATAACCCTGCCAACCATCCACAAACGCGGCTGCTCCGGCATTTTCGATCACCAGCCGCAGGGGTTGTGCGTGCGCGCCACTGACCCGGAAATAAAACCACTGGAAAAAATGCGAGCCGGTATCGGGACGGATGCGCAGGCGTACATTTGCCACATCAGCAGCGTCGACGACTTCAATATTGCCGGCATCAAACTGCCGGCTGATCCGCAACACGCAGCGCTCCCTACAGGGCTACGGCGTAGAACAGGATGGCACCGACCACAGCCACAAAAATACCGGCGTGACGGGCATACTGGCCATAATGATCCACCATCCTGTTCACGATCGCGCTGAACCTGTCATGTGAAATCACCAGCAGGAACACCCCGGCCAGAAACATGACCAGCCCCAGAAACCCGACCAGACCGGACAGGTGGGCCTGTGCGGCATAAACCATGAAAGCCAGCCCCAGCAGGATACGCCCGACGGCAGCCAGTACATGGAAACCGGGTTCATCGGCATAAAGCTTGACATTGCCGGCCATGAAGTCAGGTTTGTAAATGAACATTGCCCCGACGACGATCATGAGCAGGCTGAAAAGCCCGAGGAAAAAGCTCATACTGGGTATTCTCCTGATACTTGTTACAGGCTGCCTAGGATAGCGTTTTGCAGGGCAAATCACCATGCCTGAAAAGCACTTGCCGGACGCTGTGAACGGGTATGCCTTCCGGAGAACCTTGCCACGACACTACCCATCCTCTCGGCTACCGGGCAGAAAGCTTTCCCCGTGCATTAGTTATTTTAACTTGCTGCATCGCAGCAAAAACACTATGATGCCCCCATACGGTTCAGATGCGAATCAAGCGATTTTCCTTCTGCCCGCAGTCAACCAAACAGGCGCATGAGATTCCTCCTCTCCTCCAAAATCATATGCCTAGACTGCGGGCACTCTTTTTACTCCCCCCAGCCATTCCCTTCTCCCACAAGGCACTTGCGACACCCGGTTGCCACACCCATTCGGGTTAGATTATTTTTCCCGAATGGTGATATATCGTAACTTGCTGCACAGCAGCAAAACGCCTAGAATAGGCTGCATAGAGTAAATAATTAAACAAAAATAACACATCTCCTCCTCTCCGCAGCCGGAATAAGGTATTTGACTCCTCCTCTCCTCCAATCATTTGCCTTGGCTGCGGATTTTTAAATTTTTTCCGGTTGCTGAACGCCGTGCCAGCCAGAAACTCAGCCCCTGAATCAGCAGTACCGCTGCCGCAAACAGGTAGATGCCGTAGTGCAGCCGGACCGTGGCAACGACCCCCAGTTTGACCGATACCAGCAGCAGGGCCACCACGAAAACATCAAGCATGGACCACCTGCCGAATGTTTCCATCCAGTGCAGCAACCGGCCATGCTGCTGCGCCAGTCCATCCGGCTGATTGGCAATCAGGGTCAACACACCCAGCTTCAGCAGCGGCGTCAGCACACTGAACAGAAACAGCAGGATGAACAGAAAAAACTCATGCTTTTGCCACAGGCTCAACAAGCTGGAGTACAGGGAAACCTGACTGCTGAAAACCCAGAACTTTTCCAACTCCAGCAAAGGTGCATACATCCCCACCAGCAACAGGCAAAGGGCAAACCCCAGCAACAGATTGATGACAAGGCGTTCGATTCTGGCCACGGCTACCTCGCGGAAACAAGTCAGGTGCTAAAACTAACCCGAACCGGGGCAGCTGAACAAGAAACTGCCTACAGCGGGACTGAAAAACACCGACACACCAAGCGTCCCGGAATCCATCAGAAAAACTAAACCGGATCGTTAACAAATCTCGCTTGTTGCATTGCAACAATCCACCTAGGATTGCGCACCAGACAACTTAAGACGCCAGCATAAGGAATAAGAACATGAATATTTTCTCCCGTATTTTCAATACGGTTTTTGACCCCAGAGAAAAAGAAATCCGCAAGGCCATCCGTGAGCTGCACGCACTGAATGACCGTGAGCTGGATGATCTGGGCCTGTCCCGCTACGGTATCGAAGCTGCCGTCCGCAACGGTCATCCGGACACTGACAATACCAGGCGTGCGGCCTGAGCGGCCACACGCCTTCCCCTCTCCTCCTCTCCCCTGGTTTCCCGCAACGGGAAGCCGGGGGTTTTCATTTGTCCCCATCATTGAATTCCCCCCCCTGCTTCCGCCATAATCCCCTGCGCATGCATCGACTGGTATAAGGAGAACAAGGCATGAAAACCTGGATGTGTCTGGTCTGTGGCTGGCTGTATGATGAGGCAGACGGCGCCCCCGATGACGGCATCCCTCCCGGTACCCGCTGGGAGGACATACCGGATGACTGGGCATGCCCCGAGTGCGGGGCGGCCAAGGCAGATTTTGAAATGGTGGAAGTCTGAACAGCAGCACATGCCAGACAGACACATTACTGATAGTTGCGTACACTGATAGTTACATACCTTGTTAATTTTTTTGGATTTTGACGGAATACGACATTATGGCAGGCCATAGCAAGTGGGCAAACATAAAACACAAGAAGGCTGCGGTTGACAAGAAACGCGGGAAAATCTGGACCAAACTGATTCGTGAAATCACGGTGGCGGCCCGTGAAGGCAAAACCTCCGACCCGAATGCCTTTCCGCGTCTGCGGCTGGCGGTGGACAAGGCGCTGGGGGCCAACATGCCCAAGGATACCATCGAAAAAGCCTGCAAGCGGGGGGCCGGGGAACTGGGTGGCGACAGTATTGAGGAAGTCCGCTTTGAGGGCTATGGCCCCGGTGGCATCGCCATCATGGTGGATACGGAAACCGATAACAACAACCGCACGGTGGCCGAAGTCCGGCATGCTTTCAGCAAGCATGGCGGCAATCTGGGTACCAGCGGTTCGGTTGCCTACATGTTCAACAGTATCGGCGTGATGAGCTTCATCGACGGCGTGGACGAGGATGCGCTGATGGAAGCGGCACTGGAAGCTGGGGCCGATGATGTTCTGGTGCTGGATGATGGCAGCATGGAAGTGCTGACCACCCCGGAATCCTTTGGTGAGGTACAGAATGCCCTGGTGGCTGCCGGCTTCAATCCGGAAGAAGCCGGCATTACCCTGCGTGCCGATAACCTGACGCTGGTGGAAAACGAGGCTGCGGAAAAGCTCCTGAAAATGATTGACGCCCTGGAAGAGCTGGATGATGTCCAGGAGGTCTATACCAATGCCGACATTTCCGATGAAACCCTGGAAGCCCTGGGCTGACCGTCCAGCCTGATGGCAGTATCCCGGCGCATTCTGGGCATTGACCCCGGCTCCCGCATTCTGGGGCTGGGGATTATCGAAACCGACGGGCAGCGCAGCCGTTTTATATACAGCCACAGCCTGCGTCTGGGCAGTCGCCCCCTGCCTGAACGCCTGGGAGACATCTATGCCTGTGTCAGCCGCATGATTCAGGAATTTCATCCCGGTGAAGCTGCAGTTGAAACTGTTTTCGTCTCCAATAATGCCGCTTCGGCCCTGAAGCTGGGGCAGGCTCGGGGGGCCGCTATCAGTGCCATGGTCATGGCCAGCCTGCCGGTGGCGGAATACAGCCCCCGGGAGGTCAAACAGGCTATCGTCGGACGCGGAGCAGCCGACAAACACCAGATTCAGCATATGGTCAAGGTACTGCTCAACCTGCAGGGGCGCTTGCAGGCCGATGCGGCGGACGCACTGGCAGTGGCCCTGTGCCATGCCCATACCAGCCACCTGAGCAGGCGCATCGCCCGGAGTGCAGAATCATGATCGGATTGTTACGCGGCAGGGTCATCTGGAAACAGCCCCCCGAACTCCTGCTGGATGTCAACGGTGTCGGCTACGAGCTGCAGGCATCCATGAATACCTTTTACAACCTGCCCCCGGATGCCGACGACACCACAGTTACCATCTACACCCACTTCGTGGTGCGCGAGGATGCCCAGATACTGTTTGGCTTCAGTTCACTGGAAGAGCGCACTCTTTTCCGCCTGCTGCTGAAAGTCAACGGGATCGGCCCCAAGATGGCACTGGCAGTGGTTTCCGGCATGACGGCGGGTGAATTTGCCCGTTTTGTGCAGGCGGGTGATGTTGCCGCCCTGAGCCGGATTCCGGGAGTCGGCAAGAAAACCGCCGAGCGCATGATTGTGGAAATGCGTGACCGGCTGACAGGGCTGGATGCCGACGCAGGCAACACAGGCATGCAGGCGCCTCCCGCTTTCATTTCCCCCTCCCAATCCCCCCTGGATGAAGCCACACATGCCTTGGTGGCACTCGGCTACAAGCCGGCCCAGATCAGTCGCATGCTGGCTCCGCTGGAAAACAGCGGCCTGCCGGTTGAAGAAATGATCCGTCAGGCCCTGCGCGCCAGCCTGGGCTGAACCCCGGCCTGCGCGGATACCTCTCCCCTTTTTTGCTGACACCCTGTCACCAAAGTGTCACTAATCAGTGTGTATTTGTCACATGTTGCAGCCGTTTTGTCAAAAACTGACAAAACGGCAGTGTCACTTCACATTCATAAAATCAAAGAATATTAAATAAATTTAATTAATTTCAAAATCTTACCCTGTTCCGGCCCAGGCTGGCACAGGGGTTGCATTATTACAGACAAGGGACAACAACGAAAACAAGAAAGGGTTAACGGATTAAGTTACAACGAACCTGAAAAAAGCGGGACAGAAAAACAACAAAAAACAGCCCGCAAATGACCAACTGGACGCAGAAGCCAGCCGTCTTCAGGTTCAAACCAGCTCAACAGCAAGCCCTAAGAGGCAGACGAGAAAGTTTATCAAAACCTAAAAATAAAAAGCTTTCCATGCCTCGACTCCTGATACCCCTCCCTGTTCGCAGGGAGGGGAACTTTAGGAAAAGGCAGACGCTGGAGCACAGAACAAACCCCACAGAGGTCAACGACCTCGCCCCCTGGAACCCCGGTTTCAGGGGGATTTTTCTTTTGGAACTCATCCTTCCGGCAGGACATTACACCTTCCGCGAACAGGCCATCAGGTCAGGGCGGTGGATGCCGGCTTGTACAAAGAGAGCTACAGCAGCACCACATCAAACTGCTCCTGGGTATACAGCGCCTCGACCTGCAGCCGGATCGGAATGGCGACAAACTCCTGCAGTTCGGCCAGACTGTCAGACTCCTCATCCACCAGCAGGTCAATCACATCCTGTGATCCCAGCACCAGCAGTTCGCGTGCATCAAACTGGCGCACGGCCCGCAGCACCTCACGGAAAATTTCATAACACACGGTTTCCGCCGTTTTGATGTAGCCCCGCCCGTGACAGACTGAACAGGGCTCGCACAGAACATGCTCCAGGCTCTCGCGTGTGCGCTTGCGCGTCATCTCGATCAGCCCCAGCGGTGACACATCACAGATATAGGTTTTGGCGTAATCCTTTTCCAGCTCGCGTGACAGGGTTTTCATCACCTGATGGCGGTGGTCCGCCTGCAGCATGTCGATAAAATCCAGAATGATGATGCCGCCCAGGTTGCGTAGCCGCAGCTGGCGTGCGATGGCCTGGGCTGCCTCCAGATTGGTGCGGAAAATGGTCTCTTCCAGATTGCGGCTGCCGACAAACCCGCCGGTATTGACGTCAATGGTGGTCATGGCTTCAGTCTGGTCGATCATCAGATAACCGCCGGACTTGAGCGGGACCTTGCGGTGCAGGGACTTCTGGATTTCCTCCTCAACCCCGTGCAGATCAAAAATCGGGCGCTCCCCCGGATAATGCTCGATATTGTACGCCAGATCGGGAATGTACTTGTTGCAGAACTCGATTACCTTCAACGCCGTTTCGCGCGAGTCGATCAGCACACGTCCGATCGGCTCCCCCACCATGTCACGCAGCACCCGCAACACCAGCGGCAGGTCCGAATACACCAGCTTGGGCGAACTGGTCGCGGCTGCCGACTCTTCGATATTGCTCCAGAGCTTGCGCAGGAATTTCATGTCACGACGCAGCAGGTCTTCGGACACGCCATCGGCTGCCGTGCGCACGATATAGCCGAAACGGTCATCCAGCTCTTCGCGCAGGCTCAAAACCAGGGCGCGCAGGCGTTCACGTTCCTCGGAAGCCTCGATCTTGCTGGAAATGCCGAGATTGCCGTTATCCGGCATCAGTACCAGATAGCGTGACGGAATGGTCACATAAGTGGTCAGGCGGGCTCCCTTGGTCCCGAGCGGGTCCTTGATCACCTGTACCAGCAGGGTCTTGCCTTCATGCAGCAGTTCACCGATGCTCGGACTCCCCTTGCCCGGTGTTTTGGAGGGTACGACCGCCCCCTCCATCCCCAGCTCATCCATGGCCGGCCCGGTCAGGTCGGAGGCATGCAAGAATGCCGACTTCTCCAGTCCGATGTCAATGAAAGCCGCCTCCATGCCAGGCAGTACCCGTGACACCCTGCCCTTGTAGATATTCCCCACAATCCCGCGCCGGGAAGTACGCTCAATCAGGATTTCCTGCAGAATGCCGTTTTCCAGCAGGACAGCCCGTGACTCCTGGGGCGTGATATTGATCAAAAGCTCCGCACTCATGCAAACCTCACAATGCCGGCTTCAAGGCTGCGCCGGTGGCAGCGGAAAAATACCGGCAGTCGCCAGCAGCTGCGCGGTCTCAAACAGCGGCAGGCCCATGACACCGGAATAGGAACCTTCCAGACGTTCGACAAACACCGCCCCCAGCCCCTGTACCGCATAGGCACCCGCCTTGTCACGCGGCTCGCCCTGAGCCCAGTAGGCCAGGATTTCCGCCTCTGCCAGTTCCCGAAACCAGACCCGGCTCCGGTTCAGGCGCACCCTGGTTCCCTGGCTGCTGCACAATGCCACCGCCGTCAGGACCTCGTGCATGCGCCCGGACATCCGCTTCAGCATGGCACGGGCACTTTCAAATCCGTCCGGCTTGACCAGCAGGATGCCATCCACTACCCCGAGGGTATCCGCCCCCAGCACCGGCAGGGTGCGATCCGTATCATCCCAGACGGCCTGCGCCTTGGCCCGGGCCAGCCGCAGCACCAATGCCTCGGGAGTCTCCCCGGCCTGTGCACTTTCATCCACATCCGCAGTCTGCACCCGGTAACGGATGCCGATCTGGTCCAGCAGTTCACGCCTGCGCGGTGAACCCGAGGCCAGCATCACCTGTATGCCCATGTCTGCAACCCGTTTGATTTATTGATAACCTGTCTGATCCCCACGATGGTAGGGATGATTGGCAAGAATGCTCCAGGCCCGGAACAGCTGCTCGGCCAGAATCACACGCACCAGCGGGTGCGGAAAGGTCAGTGCCGACAGCGACCAGCGCAGGTCGGCACGTGCAAGACAGGCCGCCGACAATCCGTCCGGGCCACCAACCAGCAGCGCCACATCACGTCCGGACTGCAGCCACTGCTCCAGTTCACCGGCCAGTTTCTCCGTTGACCAGCTGCGTCCCTGCACATCCAGGGCGATGACCAGACAGCCATCCGGTATCGCCGCCAGCAGCCGGCTGCCTTCACGCTCGCGGATGCGCCTGACATCAGCCTGCCGCCCGCGTTTTTCCGGGGCAAGTTCCCGGATCAGTAGCTGGCAGTGCGGCGGCAGGCGTGCAGCATAAGCAGTGCTGGCTTCCTGCACCCAGGCAGGCATGCGCGTACCGACCGCCAGCAGGTGGATACGCACTAACCGGCCCTGCTCGCGCCATAGACCTCAGCCGGGGGCTCGCCCCATAATTTTTCCAGATTGTAAAAGGCGCGGACATGCGGCAGCATCACATGCACCACCATGTCATTCAGGTCGACCAGCACCCACTCCGATTCACGCTCGCCTTCCGTACCCAGAGGTGCTTGTCCTGCGGCCCTGGCTTTGAGCGCCACCGACTCGGCCAGCGCCCGGACATGGCGGGTCGAAGTGCCGGTGGCGATGACCATGCTGTCGGTAATGCTGGACCGGCCCCTGACATCCAGCAGGATCACATCCTGCGCTTTCAGGTCATCCAGCGCATTCAGCACCAGTTGTTGCAATTGTTCGAGTTCCATTAATACCTTCAGTGTTGATAAAGATTGCGCGCACCGATGTAACGGCGGACCCGGTCCGGTAACAGGTAGCGGATGCTGCCGCCGCTGTTGCAGCGTGCCCTTATGAATGTAGCAGAGATGTCGAGCTGGGTCACAGCCTGAAACGCGATGCGCCCGGCAGGCAACTGATTCAGCTCACAATTGTGCTGCACCCGGCTGTCGGCATACCAGTCGGCGGGGTCGGGCATGTAACCGGGACGGTGCACCACGATCAGGTGCGCCAGCGTCAGTATGGCTTCCCAGCGGTGCCAGCTCCGGAAGCCCAGAAAGGCATCCATGCCCATGACAAACCCGATCGGTATCCGGGTGCCGAACTCATCCCGCAGTGACTGCAGGGTGTCGACCGTATAGGACGCCCCGGCCCGCTCCAGCTCGCGGGCATCTGCCACAAAGCGGGCTTCATTGCCGATGGCCAGCCGCAGCATTTCGAAGCGCTCACGGGCACTGGCTTGTGGCTGGGGCCGGTGCGGCGGGATATTGCCCGGAATCAGGTGCAGGCGTGTCAGCCCGCAGCCTTCCACGATTTCCAGCGCCGTGCGCAGGTGCCCGAAATGGATGGGGTCAAAGGTTCCCCCCATGACGCCGATCATGTACGGATCTGCCCGTCACCCAGTACCACATATTTCTGTGAGGTCAGCCCTTCCAGTCCGACCGGACCACGGGCATGCAGCTTGTCGGTGCTGACACCGATCTCGGCCCCGAGGCCGTATTCAAACCCGTCGGCAAAGCGGGTCGAGGCATTGACCATCACCGAACTGGAGTCCACTTCACGCAGGAAGCGCCGTGCACGGGTGTAGTTGGTGGTGATGATGGCATCGCTGTGGTGCGAGCCATAGGTGTTGATGTGTTCGATGGCGGCTACCATGTCAGCCACCACCCGGATCGACAGGATCGGGGCCAGGTACTCGGTACGCCAGTCTTCCCCGGTGGCGGGAATGGCAGCGGGCAGAATGGCACGGGTACGCTCACAACCCCGCAGCTCCACCCCCGCAGCACCCATGGCATCCGCCAGTCGTGGCAGCATCATGTCCGCCACCCCTTCCGCCACCAGCAGGGTTTCCAGGGTATTGCAGGTGCCGTAACGCTGGGTCTTGGCATTCATGGTCACCCTGAGCGCCATATCCGGGTCCGTTTCGTCATCGATATAAACGTGACAGATACCATCCAGGTGCTTGATCACCGGAATGGCGGATTCACGGCTGACACGCTCGATCAGGCCCTTGCCCCCCCGTGGCACAATGACATCCACATAGTCGCTCATGCGCAGCAGCTCACCCACGGCAGCCCGGTCGGAAGTGCGGATCACCTGCACACACTGGGCAGGCAGGCCGGCAGCTTCCAGTCCCTGCTGCACACAGGCGGCAATGGCGGTATTGGAGTGCAGGGCTTCGGAGCCACCACGCAGAATGGCGGCATTGCCGGACTTGAGGCACAGGGCAGCAGCATCAGCTGTCACATTCGGGCGTGACTCGTAAATGATGCCGACCACGCCCAGCGGGACCCGCATGCGCCCGACCTGAATCCCGGACGGGCGGTTGACAAAATCCGTCATGGTCCCGACCGGATCAGGTAGCTTCACGATCTGGCGCAAGCCTTCAGCCATGGTATGGATGGCCTTGTCAGTCAGTGCCAGACGGTCCAGCATGGCCGGTTCCAGCCCTTTGGCATGCCCGGCCTCCAGGTCCTGTGCATTCGCCTGTTTCAGGGTGGCTGTATTGTCCAGCAGTGCCTGTGCCATGCAATCCAGTGCGGCATTCTTGCTGGCGGTATCGGCACTGGCCAGAACGCGTGACGCCCTGCGTGCCTGCTGCCCGATCTCCAGCATGTATTTCTGTATGTCCAAAACTGTCCTCTTTCCCGCAAATGGGCGTTGATCCGGACCTGAGTATATCAGCTTCATTCCCAGCCCAGAAAATCCGTCATCAGTTCGGTCATTTCATCCGCGTACAGGTCCATGAAAAAATGATCGGCCCCATCGATGGTCTCCAGACGCAGATTATCCTGCTGTACACCGGCCAGCCGTGCCGGCAGATCAGGCACCACCTCATCGGCACTGCCCATGATCAGCAATACCGGTCGGGTGATCAGGGGCAGCAGGGTCGGGGTATCACGGCGTTCATCCGGCTGGTAATAACCCAGAAAGGCGGCAGCCGTGACCCTGGCCTGCTCACAGTAGACAAAACCCGGCACTGTCAGCACGGTATCGCTCTTGCCGGCATCCACCAGCGCCTGTGCCTGCTTCAGCACCGCATCCAGCGCAGTGCCATAACGCGGTTCATAGGCTTCGGCCTCCCTGTCCGCCGTCCAGGTGGCCGGTGCCACCAGAATCACCTTGTCCAGCACCGGATCATCATTGTGTTCGCTGGCAAACCAGGCCACCTGATTCCCGCCCCGCGAGTGTCCCCAGGCGGCCACCCGGCTCACGCCCTGCGCCTTGAGCCACGCCATCCAGGCATTGAGTTCCGCCACCGCATCCCCATGTTGGTGGTGGTGCTCAATGGCACAGTCGAGCATGCCCTCCGAGCGCCGGTCAATGCCATAGCCCAGATTCACGGTCAGGGTATTGTAGCCGGCCTCATTCAGCAGTCCGGATACGGTTTTGACAATTTCCATGCGGTTATGGGCCAGGGTGCCGTGCAGCATCAGTACCGCACCATCCTGCGGTCCCCTGCCATCCGCCAGATTCCAGTCCGCCCGCAATGACAGGCCCTCATGCTCGATACTGACCTCCTCGGCCTGCAGCGGCGTGACCAGCCCTGCCATTACTGCCATCACGGACAACAACCCTGCCTGCAACAAACGATACATGCTATCTTTCCTCCGGTTTCCGCGCTCAATACCCTGAGAACGCCATGAAAATAACTGATAAAGACCCAACCCGTATGGAGTATAAATCCTGTCACTCCGAATCCCCACCCCCTTTCGGGATTGCGGGCATGCACCAACTTTGTGCTTGCCAGTGCAGGACCTTCTGCATATATACTTGCCTGCATCGTCAAACGCCGCTGTCCTGCCTGGCCGGTGGCTCCTCAAACCTGTAGCAAGACGGCATCCACCATGAAGCGTTTCTACTGTTCCTGTGGCCAGGAAATTTTTTTCGACAATACAATCTGTGTGGCCTGCGGTTCACAACTGGGCTTTGACCCCCTGAGCCGCGACATAATGGTGGCGGTACCGGATAACGGAAAGACAGCGCCGGTATGGCGCAGCAACGATGGACGCACGCTCCGGGGCTGCGAGCACCGCAGCTTTGCCACCCTGCCCTGTAACTGGCTGCTGGCTGCCGACGATGCCGATGACGATGTGGCGCAGTGCCGGTCCTGCCGCAGCACCCGAACCCTGCCCACCCTGAGCATCGAGGGTAATGCGGTTCGCCGGGCCAAGCTTGAGGAGGCCAAGCGCACCCTGTTCTATTCCCTGCTGCGGCTGAATCTGGTGGATGCCGAAGAGACGGAACAGGACATGGTTTTTGATTTCGTGGAGGACCAGCGGATCAATCCGGAGGCCAAGGCCAAGATAGCGTACACCGGCCATGCCAATGGCGTGATCTCGATCAATGTGATCGAGGCCGATGACAGTGAGCGGGTGCGCATGCAGGAGATGATGAACGAACGCTACCGAACCGTGATCGGCCACCTGCGTCATGAAAGCGGACATTATTACTGGGACCGCCTGATCCGCGATGACAAGCAGTGGCTGGCCCGTTTTCGTGCAGCCTTCGGGGATGAGTCCGGGTATCAGGAAGCCCTGAAACACTATTACGAACAGGGCGCGGAACCCGGCTGGGAAGGCAGCTTCATCAGTGCCTATGCCAGCAGCCACCCCTGGGAGGACTGGGCGGAAAGCTGGGCGCACTACCTGCACATGATGGCCACCCTGGAAACGGCAGCCTCCTTTGGTATGGTGGCGATTGATGCTGAAGTGGACAGCAACTTTGATGCGCTGCTGGCGGAGTGGACACGCCTGACCGTGCGCCTGAACGCGCTCAACCGCAGCATGGGCATGGGGGACGTCTATCCCTTTGTGCTCTCGAAAGCTTCCGGGGCCAAGCTGGCCTTCATTCATGAACGGGTCAAACAAAACACCATCAACTGACGGATACCGCTGCTAGCGCCAATACGGAACCCTGAACCGTTCTTCCGCCTGAACCGGCGCAGCTTTCAGCTTTACCGCCAGGGCCGGGGCTGCCGCAATCAGACAGCACATCCCTGCCCCTTCCCTGTCAGGGGAGCCCGGAAAAAGAGGGGGGGCAAGCATCCATAGTTAAAATGGAACATAACATTCACAATAAACCATTCTACATATCAGCCGGAATGACTGATACTGCTGCTGTCGCTGATGGCTTTTCATGACACCGGCGATAAATCTGAACGATGCAACGCAGAGGAGTGAATCAATGTCTGAAAACCAATGCCCGGTCATGCACGGCGCTGCGACCGAAGAAAGCATGTCCGTCATGAGCTGGTGGCCGAAAGCGCTCAAGCTCGAAATCCTGAGTCAGCACGACACCAGGACCAACCCCATGAACCCTGATTATAACTACCGCGAAGCCGTCAAGAACCTCGATGTGGCGGCCCTGAAAAAGGACATGCACGCGCTGATGACCGACTCGCAAACGTGGTGGCCGGCAGACTGGGGCCATTACGGCGGCTTGATGATCCGTATGTCCTGGCATGCCGCAGGTACCTACCGCATTGCCGATGGCCGGGGTGGTGCTGGTACCGGCAACCAGCGCTTTGCCCCGCTCAACAGTTGGCCCGACAATGCCAATCTCGACAAGGCACGCCGCCTGTTGTGGCCAATCAAGAAAAAATACGGCAACCAGTTAAGCTGGGCCGACCTGATTGCACTGGCCGGCACCATCGCCTATGAATCCATGGGCCTGAAAACCTTCGGTTTCGCCTTTGGGCGCGAAGACATCTGGGCACCGGAAATCGATACCTATTGGGGTGCGGAAAAGCAATGGCTGGCACCCAGTGACGAACGCTACACCGACGTGGACAAGCCCGACACCATGGAAAACCCGCTGGCTGCGGTGCAGATGGGGCTGATCTACGTCAACCCGGAAGGTGTCAATGGCGTGCCCAACCCGCAGAAAACCGCCGATCAGATACGTGAAACCTTCCGCCGCATGGCCATGGATGACGAGGAAACCGCCGCACTGACCGCAGGCGGCCACACTGTCGGCAAATGCCACGGTAATGCCAACCCCGCCGACCTGGGTGATGCCCCCGAAGGCGCACCACTCACCGATCAGGGCCTGGGCTGGATCAACCGCAAGCAACGCGGTGTAGGCCGCAATGCCCTGGGCGGCGGGCCGGAAGGGGCCTGGACCAGCAACCCGACCCGGTTCGATGACGGTTATTTCAGGATGCTGCTGGATCACGAATGGGAAATCACCACCAGCCCGGCAGGTGCCAAGCAATGGAAGCCGGTGACTATTGCCGAAGCCGACATGCCGCCGGATGTTGAGGATCTGTCCATCAAGGTCATGCCGATGATGACGGATGCCGACATGGCGATGAAGGTCGACCCGGTTTATCGCGAGTACATGGAAAAATTCCGCGCTGACCCGGCGTACTTCGCTGACACTTTTGCGCGTGCCTGGTTCAAGCTGACCCACCGCGACATGGGGCCGAAAACCCGCTACCTCGGCCCGGATGCGCCGCAGGAAGTACTGATCTGGCAAGACCCGGTTCCGGTTGGGCCTGGCAATTACGATGTACAGGCCGTGAAAGACAAGATTACTGCCAGCGGCTTGAGTATCAGCGACATGGTATCCACCGCCTGGGACAGCGCCCGTACTTTTCGGGGTTCCGACAGGCGTGGCGGTGCCAACGGTGCGCGCATTCGCCTGGCCCCGCAAAAGGACTGGGAAGGCAATGAGCCTGCGCGTCTGAGCAGGGTGTTGGCGCTGCTGGAAGGTATCGCGGCTGACCATGGCGCAAGTGTAGCGGATGTGATTGTGCTGGCTGGTAATGTCGGGGTGGAGCAGGCGGCGCAAGCGGCAGGCTTTGAGGTGACGGTACCATTCTCACCCGGTCGTGGCGATGCCACTGACGCCATGACTGATGTGGAATCCTTCGCGCCACTGGAGCCGATTCATGACGGTTATCGCAACTGGCTGAAGAAAAACTACACTGTCGAGGCCGAAGAGCTGCTGCTGGATCGTACCCAGTTAATGGGCCTGAGTGCGCCGGAAATGACCGTGCTGATCGGCGGCATGCGTGTGCTGGGCACCAATCACGGCGACACCAGCCACGGTGTGTTCACGGATCGTGTCGGGCAGTTGAGCAACGATTTCTTCGTTAACCTTACCGACATGAACAATGCCTGGAAACCCAGTGGTGAAAACCTGTATGAAATCCAGGATCGTGCGACTGGCAAGGTGAAATGGACGGCGACCCGTGTGGATCTGGTGTTCGGCTCCAACGCCATTCTGCGCGCCTATGCGGAAGTGTACGCACAGGATGACAATCAGGCGAAGTTCGTGCATGACTTCGTGGCGGCCTGGGCGAAAGTCATGGACGCTGACCGTTTTGACTTGCAAGCCTGAGGCTTGAAACCTTAATAACCGTCAATCCGTTCCCGTGTTGCCTGGTGTGGCGCGGGAATGGCCGCATGCTGCCGGGCCATGAACGGAAAGCCACCCGCCAGTACCCCCCCGATTGTCCCGGCAGTGGATCACTGTTTTCCACCAGCCCGGCTTTATCCACCCCGCAGGCAAACTATAATCTGTCTCCAAAATCATCAGGAGTTATCATGAAGTCATTATTTGAACCGGTCCGTGTCGGCCACTACACCCTGCCCAATCGTGTGGTGATGGCACCGATGACCCGCTCAAGGGCCAACCCTGACGGCACTCCGGGTGAGCTGAGCGCCGAATATTATGCCCAGCGCGCCGGTGTCGGCCTGATCGTGGCCGAAGGCACCCAGCCCTCGGATGATGGCCAAGGCTACCTGACCACACCGGGTATTTACACCCCTGCACACACCCGCGGCTGGCAGGCAGTCACTGACGCCGTACATGCCAGGGACGGGCATCTCTTCATCCAGCTGATGCATGCCGGGCGCATGTCTCACCCGGACAATACACCGCATCACCGTCAGGGTGTCGCCCCTTCAGCCATCGCTCCCGGGGCCCAGATGTTCACGCTCAAGGGAATGCTGGATATCCCTGAACCCCGTGCCCTGAGCACGGCGGAAGTGCGCCAGACAGTACAGGATTTCCGGCATGCCGCACGCTGTGCGGTGGAAGCCGGTGCCGACGGCGTGGAAATTCACGGTGCGAACGGTTATCTGGTGCAGCAGTTCCTGGCCCCGAGCGCCAATACGCGCACGGATGAATACGGCGGCACCATCCAGAACCGCACACGCTTTGCCATTGAGGTTGCCACCGCGATTGTACAGGAGATCGGTGCCGACCGGACCGCCATCCGCCTGTCACCCGGCACCCCGCTGTGGGGCATTGATGAAGGCCCTGAAGGACCGGACCTGTACCGCCATCTGGTCAGCGAGCTGGACAAACTGGAACTGGCCTACCTGCACATCCTGCATAATGGTGACGAGGCACTGCTGACTGATCTTCGCCAGCGCTGGAAGCAGGCACTGATCCTGAACCGTCCGGGGCGGACACGTGCACAGATCGGCAGCGATGTCGCTTCGGGTCTGGCCGATCTGGAAGCCTATGGCCAGATGGTGCTGGCAAACCCGGATTTTGTCGCCCGCCTGCAGGCCGGGGCCGCCCTGAATGAAGCCGACAGCAGCACTTTCTTCGGTGGTACGGCGGCAGGCTACACCGACTACCCGGCCCTGTGAAAACCCACACGCCAGAGCCGTACCGCTCAGCCGGCAGACAGGACGACGAAACGCAGGCGCAGCCTCAAGAGTCATGCTAGAATGCCGTCCTTTGCTGCTGCAGGATTTGGAAAACCATGGGCGAGGGTAACGTTTCCCTGACCTATCGTGATGCCGGTGTGGATATTGATGCGGGGGATGCACTGGTCGAGCGGATCAAACCGCATGCCCAGCGCACCCGGCGCCCGGAACTGATCTCCGGCCTGGGGGGCTTCGGTGCCCTGATGTCCATCCCGCCCCATTACCAGCATCCGGTGCTGGTATCCGGTACCGATGGCGTGGGTACCAAGCTCCGGCTGGCGCTGGAAACCGGCATTCACGACACCATCGGCATTGATCTGGTGGCCATGTGTGTGAACGACATCATCGTATGCGGGGCCGAGCCGCTGTTTTTCCTGGACTACTATGCCACCGGCAGGCTGGATGTGGATATGGCCGAAGCCGTGGTCCGGGGTATTGCCGACGGCTGCCAGCAGGCCGGGGCCACCCTGGCCGGGGGGGAGACGGCGGAAATGCCCGGCATGTACCACAACAGTGACTACGATCTGGCCGGCTTCTGTGTCGGTGTGGTGGAACGTGACAGGATCATCGACCGCTCCCGGGTCCACAAGGGCAATGCCATCATCGGCATCAGCGCCTCGGGGCCGCATTCCAACGGCTACTCCCTGATCCGCCGGATTCTGGAAACCAGCCATACTCCCCTGGACATGCCCTTTGATGGCCGTACCATCGGACAGGTGCTGCTGGAGCCGACCCGCATCTACGTGAAACTGGTGCTGAAGCTGCTCAAGCATCATCAGCTCAATGCCATCGCCCACATCACCGGTGGCGGCCTGACTGAAAACCTGCCACGGGTACTGCCGGCCTTTACCGAAGCCCGAATCCGGCGCACCAGCTGGCAACGCCCGGCAATCTTCAACTGGCTGCAGCAGCAGGGCAATGTCGAACCCATGGAAATGCTGCGTACCTTCAACTGCGGCATCGGTCTGGTGCTGGTGGTGCCGGAAGACGAAGTGGACGACATCCTGACCACCTGCCGGCTCGACAAGCTGCCGGCCTGGGTCATCGGTGACATTGCCCTGACGGATGAGGCCGAACCCTGCGTCACCTATGTCGACTGAGGGCAGACCGGATACAGGCATGGAACGTGCACGCATTGTCACGCTGATTTCCGGCAGCGGCAGCAACCTGCAGACCCTCATGGATGCCTGTGAGCATGGGCAGATACAGGGTGAGGTCGTGGCCGTGATCAGCAACAGGGCGGAGGTATTCGGTCTTGAGCGTGCCAGACGGGCCGGGATTCCGGCACAGGTACTGGACCACAAAACCTTCCCGGACCGGGAAAGCTTTGATCGGGCGCTGCAGCAGCAGATTGATGCCCATGCACCGACGCTGGTGGTGCTGGCCGGTTTCATGCGCATCCTCACCCCGGCCTTTGTACAGCATTATCAGGGCCGGCTGCTGAACATCCACCCTTCCCTGCTGCCGGCCTACAAAGGCACCCACACCCACCAGCGCGTTCTGGATGATCAGGGCCGGCTGCATGGAGCCAGCGTGCACTTTGTCACCCCGGAGCTGGATGGCGGGCCGGTGATCCTGCAGGCCCGGATACCGGTACGGGCGCAGGATACCGCAAACAGCCTCGCAGCCAGGGTACTGGTACAGGAACACGTGATTTACCCCCGCGTGGTGGAATGGTTCTGTGCCGGACGGCTGCAGCTGGAGGGGGAACAGGTCCGGCTGGATGGCCGGATACTGAAACAGCCGGTGATACTGGATACGGATGGCAGCACCGGTCCGGCCCTGAGCTGAAGCCTCTGCAACCGGCACCATCAGTGGTCGGCAGGCGTTACCCGTGCCAGAATGCGCCAGTCTTCACCGACAGCACGAATATCCTGAATCGCCAGCCCCACCCGCTCTTCCATGCGCTCCAGCGGCAGTCCGAACAGGGGACGGGCCAGCGCGCCCATCAGGTGCGGAGCCATGTAGATCAGCAGTTCATCCGCCAGCCCCTGTGCCAGTAAAGCCCCGGCCAGCGTGGGACCGGCCTCCACATGCACTTCATTGATGCCATCCCGCCCCAGCTGCTGCAGCACGGTTTCCAGCGCCGGCTGCGGCCCGGCCAGCTGCCGGATCACAACCCCGCCAGCTTCCAGCGCCTGAATCCGGTGCTCATCCGTACTACTGCAGGTGAAGACCTGCACCAGCCCCGGCAGCTGCAACAGGCGGGCGTCCGGTGCCAGCTGCAGGCGTGAATCCAGAATCACCCGTAACGGCTGGCGTACCGGCCCGCTGATGCCCAGTGCCTCCGGACCCAGGCGTACATTCAGGGCCGGGTCATCGGCCAGCACGGTGCCGATACCGGTCAGCACCGCATCCGCCCGTGCCCGCCAGAACTGCACATCACGCCGGGCTGGCGCTCCGGTAATCCAGACACTTTCTCCGGAGGCCATGGCCGTGCGTCCGTCCAGACTCATGGCCAGCTTGAGCCGCACCCAGGGCCGGCCCCGCTCCATGCGTGCAACAAAGCCGGGATTCAGTGCCCGCGCCGGTGCTTCCAGCAAACCACTCTGCACCCGGATACCGGCGGCTTCCAGACGTGCCAGCCCCTGTCCGGCCACCAGCGGGTTCGGATCACGCATGGCCACCACCACCCGCTGCACACCGGCACGGATGAGGGCATCGGCACAGGGCGGAGTGCGTCCGAAATGGGAGCAGGGTTCCAGCGTGACATAGGCATCCGCGCCACGGGCATCACCGGCAGCGTGCAGGGCATTGATTTCTGCATGCGCCTGCCCGGCACGTGCATGAAAACCGCTACCGATGATTTCACCCGCACGCACCAGCACACAGCCCACCCGCGGATTGGGCTGGGTGGTATACAGCCCGCACCGGGCCAGTTGCAGGGCACGGGCCATGAAGGCCGTATCGGCAGCGGAAAAGGCCTGCTCACTCATGGAAATTCCAGTGTTCGCTCAGGGGTGGATGCAACGGGAAAACAGGCCGCTGCCGGATGAGTCCGGATTCAGGGCTCATCCGGCAGCAACCCCATCTGACGCTGGCGTGCTTCCGGAGACGGGTCCTTTTCCAGCTGCTCAATCATGGTCCGAAACTCGGCCATATCATTGAAACGCTGGTAAACGGAGGCAAAACGGATATAGGCCACCTCGTCCAGATTGCGCAACTCGGCCAGCACCAGCCGTCCGATGCGTGAGGTCGGCACTTCCCGCTCACCACTGACCAGCAGGCTCTTGTGGATGCGGCTGATCATGGCCTCCACCTGATCCAGCGATACCGGACGTTTTTCCAGTGCCCGCATCACCCCGGCCCGCAGTTTGTCATCATTGAAAGACTCCCGCATGGCATTGGACTTGATCACCCGCGGCATGGTGAGCTCAGCGATTTCGTAGGTGGTAAAACGTTCACCGCAGGCACTGCAACGCCGGCGGCGACGCACCTGCTCGCCCTCGCTGGCCAGTCGGGAATCCACAACCCGGGTATCTTCCGAACCACAGAAAGGGCAGAGCATGGTGGTCTAACTACCAGCCAGACCCGCTCAGGCGTAAACCGGGAAGCGGGCGCACAGGTCCAGTACCTGACCCCGGACCCGCCCGATCACGGCCTCATCTTCGATATGATCCAGTACCTCGGCAATCAGGCCGGCCAGCTCACGGCATTCAGCCTCCCTGAAGCCACGGGTGGTAATGGCCGGTGTACCGACGCGGATGCCACTGGTGACAAACGGGGACTGGGGATCATTCGGGACTGCATTCTTGTTGACCGTGATATTGGCCTGTCCCAGGGCGGCATCGGCGGCCTTGCCGGTAATGCCTTTGGCAATCAGGTCCACCAGCATCAGGTGATTGTCGGTACCACCGGATACAATGTTGAACCCGTGTGCCATCAGGGACTCCGCCAGTACGCCAGCATTATTGACCACCTGCTGCTGGTATGCCCTGAATTCCGGCTCCAGTGCCTCCTTGAAAGCTACGGCCTTGCCGGCAATGACATGCATGAGCGGACCACCCTGGGTGCCCGGAAACACCAGGGAGTTGAACTTCTTCTCCAGTGCCTCGTTGGCACGTGCCAGTATCAGGCCGCCGCGCGGACCCCGCAGGGTCTTGTGGGTGGTGGATGTCACCACATCCGCAACCGGTACCGGGTCCGGATACAGACCGGCAGCCACCAGGCCGGCCACATGCGCCATGTCCACCATCAGGTAGGCACCAACCTGATCAGCAATGGCACGGAATTTTTCCCAGTCGATGAAGCGGGAATAGGCCGAAAAACCGGCCACGATCATTTTAGGCCGGTGCTCACGGGCGAGGGACTCCACTTCGGCGTAGTCGATATAGCCCTGACTGTCGATGCCATACTGAACCGCGTTATAGATTCTGCCGGAAAAATTGGGTTTGGCCCCGTGAGTCAGGTGTCCGCCATGGGCCAGACTCATGCCCAGCACGGTGTCGCCGGGATTGAGCAGGGCCATGTAAACGGCGGCATTGGCCTGGGAGCCGGAATGGGGTTGAACATTGGCATAATCGGCACCAAACAGCTGTCTGGCGCGCTCAATGGCCAGCTGCTCAACCACATCCACATGTTCGCAGCCGCCGTAATAACGCCTGGCCGGATAGCCCTCCGCATATTTGTTGGTCAGCACCGACCCCTGAGCCTGCATGACCCTGGGGCTGGTATAGTTCTCCGAGGCAATCAGCTCGATATGCTGCTCCTGACGTTCGGCCTCGGCCTGCATGGCTGCCCAGACGGCCTCATCATAACCGGCAATCGTCATCTGCTTTGAAAACATGTTGCATAATCTCCCGCATTATCCTGCATCCAGTAATGCCGGTATGATAACAACAAAATCCGGGCACACCTATGCCGGAAACATTACCGGAGCCAACAAATATCGGGCCGGACCGACCCGGATCAGGCGCTCTGGCTGAGCTGCTTGACGAACACGATCGAAGGCTGGCCGTTGAAATCGTAGAACTGCAGCGCCAGTCCCTGCTGGTGCACGCTGCCGGCCCGGCGCAGAATGCGCAGGTAGCTGCCTTCCCAGGTACCGACATTGATGGTCGGCACGCCGGGAGCGGGGCGCAGAACCTCGCAGGGCTTGCGTGACTGGTCGATCTTGATCACCTTGAAGCCCCGGTTGCCGATGCGCTCGAAAACGGCCTGATAATTGTTGCAGCCGCCCATGCCGCTCATGTCATTTTCGCCCACATTCATGGTGATGGCCAGATCATCAGGTATTTTGTTGCCATAAATCGAAAACAGCCGCCAGCGGGTTCCCAGCAGCGAAGGACCGCCACTGTTGAGGGGGCAGGCATCCGCTGGCAAGGCTGGAGCCGGCGTGGTGGTTTCAGCCGCAGCCAGGTGCCCGGCATACAGCAGCAGTGGCGTCAGCAGAAAATGCCGGCGCGACATGGAGCGACAGGAAAAAAGTTTGTTACCAGCTTGCATCGTTGTTATCCCTCGAAATCCAGATTAAAAATCAGCAGACGGTTATTACCTCCATCGCCGTTCTGAGTATAGATGAGACATGTCGAATTTGCCGGCACCAGGTCGGTATTTTTACCTTATGTCCGGACAATGCCTGTATCGGGTCCACCACAAACCACATCGGCAGCTGCCGGCAGTGTGGCCTCAAGCGCACACCCAAGCCGCTCCCAGTCAAAAAACGGCCCCGGATCGGTTTTACGTTCCGGTGCAATGTGCTGATGTCCGGTCACATGCTGAAAGGCAAGCGCCGGGTACGTGGCACACAAGACCCGGATGACCTCGATCAGCACGGCATACTGTGCATCACTGAACGCGACATGATCACTGCCCTCCAGCTCGATCCCGATGGAAAAATCATTACAGGCTTCACGCCCCTGATAACGGGAAATGCCGGCATGAAAAGCCTTGCGCTGAAACGGAACGTACTGCACCATTTCACCATCCCGGCGGATCAGCAGGTGACTGGACACCCGCAGGTGGCAGATACCGATGAAATAAGGGTCGGCATCCGGGTCAAGCGCATTCAGGAACAGGTCATCAATCCATGGCCCGCCAAACTGCTCCGGCGGCAGACTGATATTGTGAATCACGATCAGGGTCGGCAGACAATCCGCAGGACGCTCATCCTGATTGGGCGAGGGACATTGCCTGGCCTCCTGCAACAAACCTGTATCCGTATTTATATTCATGCCAAACTCCGGTTATGCAAACGGTTGAAGAGAACGATTTCAAATACCGGCCACAATAACAAGTCCATTGTTGATATACAAAAATTCTATCAATTAAATAATTATGATTATCCTTAAAACGGTTTTTACCTGCCTGAATCACACGATGATTAATTCCTTATTCAGATAGCCATATTTATAATTTATTACAGACTAGGGGCGCTTACAGGCCAACGCCTTGTTGCGCCTGCAGCCTTTGGTCGCAATGGGTTTATTTTAACAGGGGAAATTTGAAAATGATGAGCAAAAGCATCATTGCCATCGGTGTGCGGACCATTTTTTTGGCAAGCACATTTTTTATATTTACATCAAACAGTTATGCGGAAATCACAACGCCATACAAGATATCCATCAGTCGGACCAACCCGAAGGAACCAGTCCGGAAATCCGAGATCATGGCGGAAGTCAACAGTCAGTTTCCAGGCAGGCTGCTGTCCATCCGGCGTTATCCCGCAGGCGGTGAAGACTGCCACACCGTGCACTCCATGGGAGATGACGGTGAGCTGCGCATTATCATGGTTGCCTGTACCAATCTGTAAGCCGGGCTGACAGCCAATAACCGGGCAGGCAAGACACCGGGTCTTGCCGCTCAGCCATTCATAACCCCCTGTTTTCTCCCATCCTCCTCCTCGTATCTGTCACGCAGCTGAACACGACAACTGCTGCCTTCCACCTCATCCCCGGATTTTGTAAAAATCCTGCATTTTCCGCACTTTTGCATGGTTCCGACAGTTTGTTATTCTGCTGCTTCAGTGTATGATGAACAGACATACAACAGAAGCATGCCGGGCTGCAAGCGCATCAATCACTGTCTGTTGCCTTGACGGTAAAATCAACTAAAAAGCAGATAAAGAATCCAATATGCGAGTATTAATCGTTGAAGACAAAGCCCCGATCCGGGAGCAACTGGCAAATGACCTGAGAAAGAACGGGTTTACGGTCGACGCTGCCGGTGACGGTGCCCAGGGATTGTACCTTGCCACCGAATACCCCATCGACATCGCAGCCATTGATCTGGGCCTGCCGCATGTCACCGGGCTGGAAATCATCAAGAACGTGCGGGCCAAAGGGCTGGAATATCCGATCGTCACCCTGACCGTGCGTGACCGCTGGGAAACCAAGGTCGAAGTGCTGGAGGCCGGGGCGGATGACTACCTGGTCAAACCGGTGCATGCCGAGGAGCTGGCAGCGCGCCTGCGGGCCCTACTGCGCCGCACCAAAGGCTGGACCCAGGCGGAACTCAACTGCCCGCCCCTGCGCCTGAACCTGTCCGAGCAGCGGGTTTACGTGCAGGACAATGAAATCACCCTGACAGCCTATGAGTACCGGGTGCTGGAGCACCTGATGCTGCACGCCGGGCAGGTCATCTCCAAGACCCACCTGACCGACAGCCTGTACGAGGAGGACGCAGACCGGGACAGCAATGTGATTGAGGTTTTCATCCGCCGCCTGCGCCAGAAGCTGGACCCGGATGAAACCCTGAAGCCCATTGAGACCCTGCGCGGACGCGGCTACCGCTTCACCCTGGATTGCCAGCGCGCCAGCAACCAGCAATGATGGGCTCCCTGCGCAGCCGCCAGCTGGTGAGCGGCTTCACCATCATTGTGGTGGGTATCCTGATACTCGGGGTGTTACTCAGTATCAGCATCTACACCAGCAAAAAGGATACCATCAAGGATGAAATGGAGCGTCTGGCGCTGAACCTGATGGGTTACATCCTGTATGAAAACGGTGTTTTCAGAACCACAAAATCCGACGCCGATGCCGACAGCGCAACGGATGAAAAGCTGATCGACATCCAGAGCCGCCTCAGTGTCTGCGGGCGTGGCTGCTTCGCCTATATCTGGGATGTCAAGGCACAAAAAATCGTCTGGAATTCGGTCGATGGCGACCTGCTGCCCCGCGGCAAGCTGGACAATTACTTTGCCCTGTTTGACTTCGCCGCCCTGGTGGAGCCACAAACCGCCTACAAACCGCCAGTCGCACGCGTGATCAAATCAGTAGCCACCGAAAGCGTACCGACGCGTGAGGACTACATGGTTGCCATTCAGCAGTTCAGCTTCCGGAGTGGCAACAACGGGGACTCGAACCCTTTCCTGTTCATTGTCGCCTCCACCATGAAGGATGTGGACAAGGAAATCGACAGCCTGATCCGCGTCTTCACCATCCTGTTCTTTGTCTCGGTCATCCTGATCCTGATTGCACAACTCGCCTCCAGCTTCTGGGTGGTAGCCCCGATCCGCGAGTTTGAAGAAGAAGTCAACCAGATCGAAAAAGGCAACAAGGAGTTCATCGAGGATGAATACCCGGAAGAGATGCTCCCGATCAAAAACACCATCAATGCCCTGATCGGGCATGAAAAAGGTCAGAAGCAGCGCTACAAGGACTCCCTGGACGACCTGGCCCACAGCCTGAAAACACCGCTGGCAGCCATCCAGCACCAGCTGGAAGGTGAAAATTTCGTGGATATCCCACAGGACCATCCGGGCCTTGCCAGCATCCAGAACGAAATCGAACACATGCAGGAGATCATTTCCCGCCAGCTGCGCAAAGCCATGGTCACTACGGACAACGCCATCATCATGTCCCAACCTATCCGCCCGATTCTGGTACGACTGGCCAATACCATGAAGAAAGTGCACCATGACAAACAGTTTGAAATTCACATCAAGGTGGACGAATTTGCCAAATGCCGGCTGGATACCGAGGACATGATGGAGCTGTTCGGCAACCTGTTGAACAATTCCTGCCGCTTCTGTGACCAGCTGGTGGAAGTTTCAGCCCGGCGCGAACAGGACATGCTGGTGGTGGATATTGACGATGACGGCATGGGCTTTCCCAGCGACAACCCGGCCAAACTGCTCAAGCGCGGCATCCGCGAAGACAGCAAGACCGAAGGCCAGGGTATCGGACTGGCTGTCAGCACGGAAATCGTGTCGGCAGTCAACGGACGCATCGAACTACTGATGTCGCCTTATGTCGGTGCCAGAGTGCGCCTGTACCTGCCGACCTGAGCAATGCCCCCTCACACGCCCCCATCAACGCACAACACGAATATTGACCTTGTCGACATTCGCATCACCGTCCAGTACGGTAAGCTCATAAGGACCGGGCTTTACAAAACGGTAATCCAGCTTTCCCTCTGCTGCCGAATGCCCCGCTGTCTCGCCATTCACCAGCCACAGATAAGACCCGCTGCCCCCAACCGCTTCCAGGTGTACATGCACCTCGCCACCCTGCTCCGCGCTGGACAGCAGCAGACGGGTTGAATCATCAAAATGGCGGATGCTCAGGGCCGGGCGTTCGGCCAGACGCACAGCCGCAGGACAGGAGGCATCCAGTGCCGGCAGCTGCATGCGCTGTAATTCCCGCTCCGTCAACCAGGGCCTCAACTCAAAAGGCCATTGCACCCAGCTGGCCTGCCGCCGCTGGCCGGCACTGCAGCTGCCCAGCAAGCGCCGGCCACTGGCCGGATTCAGCCAGTAGAACCGGCGTCCGGCAGACCAGGAAGCCTGCTCCGGATTCGGCAGGGTAGCCGGCACCACCCCGTCGATCACCCAGGCCTGCAGTCGGCGATGACAATCCCCCGGTGGGGTATCCCGCTCCAGCCCGCCCAGCGGCCAGCATACCCACTTCCGCTCCACACCCTGCGGACGTGGCCAGTGTGAAACCGCACGTGGCAGGGCCTGAAAAATATCAAACAGCAAAGGACCGGCAGCCATGGCCCCGTAACGACCCGGCTGGGGGGTTCCGTCCGGCCTGCCGGTCCAGACGCCGACCGTATAACGACTGTTCACACCAATCGCCCAGGCATCCCGAAAGCCATAACTGGTTCCGGTTTTCCAGGCCAGACGCAGCGCCTGATTGGAATAGCCTCCCGGTGGAGCCACGCCACGCAGGATTTCCCCCACCACCCAGCTGGTTTCAGGGGCAACCAGCCGCCGCTCCACCACCGGATCAGCTACTCCGAAACGGGGCCGGATACTGATGCCGGCACGGGCAAAAGCGGAAAAGCCACGCACCAGCGACTCCAGCCGGGTTCCCGCTCCCCCCAGAATCAGACTCAGGTTCGGGCGCTCGTCGGCAGGGTAGCGCAACTCCACCCCGACATGGCGCAGGCGGGCATCGAACACCATGGGGTTAATCCGCTGTAGCAGCCCCACCGCAGGCACATTCAAAGACAGCTGCAGGGCCTGCTCGGCACTGACCGGCCCCTGAAAGGTACGCATGAAATTTTCCGGGGCATAGTTGCCAAGCCGCACCGGCACATCCGGCAGCAGGCTGCCGGAATGAACCAGCCCCTGCTCCAACGCCATGCCATACAGAAATGGCTTCAATGTCGAGCCGGGAGAGCGCAGGGCCTGCACCATGTCGACCTGCCCCTGACGCCGCTGTGAAAAGAAATCGGCAGACCCGACATAAGCCCGTACCAGCCCGGTGGCATTCTCCATCACCAGCACCGCAACCGAAGCCTGCTCCGGCAGGGTGAACAGGCGAGCCTGCACCCGGTTCTCCACCCGCGCCTGCAGGTTGCTGTCCACGCTGCTGACCAGGCGCGCCAGCCCCTGTGCCTGCGCCTGCTGCTTCAGACGCCGGGCCAGCAGTGGTGCAACCATGGGCTGGTGAAAGCCGGAACGCAGCACCCGCTCAATCAGCGCATCATCCACCACCGCCTGATCCCAGACGCCCAGCTGCTGCAAGCGCCGCAGCACCTTGTCGCGGTAGGTCCGGGCCCGCTCCGGAAAACGGTCCGGTCGCAGACGTGAAGGTGACTGCGGCAATACCGCCAGCAAGGCCGCCTCGGCATGGCTCAGGGCTGAGGCCGGCTTGCGCAGGTAGGCGTAGCTGGCAGCCTGCACCCCCTCAACCGGGCCACCAAACGGTGCCAGATTGAGATAAAAGGTCAGGATTTCATCCTTGCCATAATGCCATTCCAGTTGCAGGGCACGGAACATCTGCCAGAGTTTCCCCCGCACGGAGCGCTCATGCGGCTCCAGAATCCGGGCCACCTGCATGGTCAGGGTGGAGCCACCGGAAATGGCCCGGCCATGCTGCAACCACTGCCAGACAGCACGCAGCATGGCCAGCGGATTGACGCCATAATGCCAGTAAAACCAGCGGTCCTCATAAGTCAGCAGTGCTTCCAGGTACAGGGGCGATACCTCATCCAGCGTCACCGGGTAACGCCAGACGCCCTGCTGGTCGGCAAAAGCGCGCAGGGGCGTCTTGTCCTGCGACAGGATGATGATGCTGCTGATCCGCGCCGGGTCCGGCAGGGGGTAATGCCGGTCCAGCCCCAGAAACACGCCCAGCAGCAATACCACCCCGGCCAGACCACCGGTTATCCACCGCCCCGGCACCCTCATCAGGAACCGGTGCGGACGATACCGTCCGATTCACCGATGCCCCGGATATCAGGGCGGTACATATCCTCAACATAGGGCGGGGGCACCAGAAAGCGTCCTCTGGAAACCACCCGGACCAGATAGAACAGGCGCTGCACCGCATCCTTGCGCAGCTCCAGCGTGGCCAGGTAACGGTCATCACGAAACTCCACATGCAGCTGGGTCGTTTCACCCATCTGGTCCAGTACCGGCTTGTTCTCATCCGGCAGGGTCAGGCCGCGCAGGGTATCGTTTTCATACAGGTTGGTGTTTTCCAGCTCGAATCCGGCCGGCAGCAGGTCGACCAGCAGGGCATCCCGGATATTTTCACGGCTCCTGATCTCCAGTCGGGTCAGCAGCAGGTCTCCCGCCTGAATCTGGTCAGCTGTCACCGGTGTACCATCCAGACGGAACCAGTCACGACTGACCGCCACCGGCTTGCTGCGGGGGGCCGGGGCATCCACCGGATAGCCATCCAGCACCAGACTGGCATACAGGGGCCTGTCCCTGGTGCTGACCAGACTGACACCCGCACTGATGTCAGCGGCTGTCAGCCCCTGCACATGGGTGCCCTTATGATTCAGGTCGAGGAAGCGGTCACCGATTTTAAGCCGGGCCTGCCAGCTTTCGCCGGACTGACGCGCCAGCTGGTTGCCGAGCAGAAAAATGAAAGCCTGCTCCTGGGTGCTGAGATAATCCCGCTCAAAGATGCTGCGTGACAGCGTGGCGATCTGTTCGCCCAGTTCCGGTACCTGCTGGCTGTTGCTCAGCAGCTGATAAAGCATCATGGCCTTGTCGCGGACCGGGCTGCCATAATCCCCCAGGTACAGGTCAGGCTGGCGCACCAGGGCCAGGCCCTTGCCGATCAGCTCCTCCCCCTTGGGACGATCCCCCTGCAACACCAGGGCCAGGCCGAGATGTACCAGCGGCAGGCCGCTCCTGGCCTTGCTGGCATCCTGCTGGTACATGCTGCGCAGGGTGCCCAGTACCGCCCGGTTCTCCCGTGCCAGCACATAGGCCCCATAGGCACGGGATGCAAAGCCCAGATGCTCGGGATCATCCGAATAGCCATACAGTTCGCCCTGGTGCCCCTCCTGCAGGCGTCGCTCCAGATAGGCCATCACCCGGTCATACATGCGCTCCGGGACCAGAAAACCCTGACGCCGGGCGGAAACCAGAAAGTCGGCCACATAGGCGGTCAGCCAGCTTTCCGAGGCACCGTAACCATCCCACATGGTGAAGTCGCCCCCGCTGAGCTGCATGCCGGCCAGACGCACAATGGCCGCCTGGACACGCTCGTTGCGTTCCTGCATGCTGACCGGGCTCAGCCCCCAGCGTTCAGCATCCTCCAGCTCCAGAAACAGGTAGGGATAGGCACCGCTGGCGCTCTGTTCCAGACAGCCGTATGGGTAACGCAGCAAACCATCCAGCACATCCGCCACCGGCAGAACCGGTGTCGGTGCAATGGTCAGGCGTGCCTGCAGGCTTTCCGCCAGATAGGGTGCAGCCAGTGTGGAGGGAATGGACTGAATGGCATCGCCCTCCAGCTGGTAACGAAAATGCTCGCGGCGGGCCGGATAGGCCGGGCGCAGGGACAGATTCAGGAAGCGGTTGGCAATAAAATCACTCCCGGTCAGCTGCAGCTGCAGGTTGCCGACCCCGAACGAACGCCGGGCCGCCAGTGGCAGGCGCAAGACTTCACGCTGCCCCTTCTGCAGGGTATACGCCTGCTCGGTTGTGAAAAACTCAAGCAGATCATTGGCGGTGACCTTCAGGGCCACCTTCTGTTCGATCTCGCTGGTATTGCGCATCTCCACCGTGACAAAGGAAGCGTCGCCATTGGCCAGAAAGCGTGGCCCGGCCAGGTTGACAACCACCGGAGAAGCCACGGTCATGTCACGCTCGGCACTGCCGAACCGGGTCTCACTGGCAGCCACGGCCATCAGACGCAGCTGGCCATCAAACCCCGGCAGGGCCAGCTCGATGTCGTAACTGTTCACGCTGATCCATA
>JAGRJD010000044.1 GCA_020442915.1 Thiothrix sp.
TGGTCGAATCCCTGCTCGGGCAGGGCACCATTGTCACTCCCCTGCATGAATACCATGATGAACACCTGCGCATCTGCCGCCCATCCGGTCTGGACTGGCGCGATTCGGATCAGGTGGTGAACAGTGCCATCGAACACCTCGGCCTTGACTATGATGTCAAGCAGCTGTTGGACCTGGCCCGCTTCATGTTTCCGTATGGCATCCTGCCCCGGCGCTGGCGCTCCTCCCTGTTCCGTCACAATGCCGGCAAACCGACCCACATCATCTGCTCCAGCATGATTGCGCGCTGCTTCCAGCGCGTCAATTACCCGATCCTGCCCATCATCAGCACACACGCTGACGATGCCGACGAAGCCAGGATACGCTTTTACCATCGCAACTTCAGGCTGTTCACCCCCAGTGACTTCGACTACTCGCCTTATTTCGAGGTGATCAAGTACCCGGCCTGGAATTTCAGCGACCAGCCGGTCTACCGGACCCTGCCCTGGCATTTTATTGATCAGGCCGACACCACCCGACTGGAAAAGGACAAGCGCTTCCCGGACAAAAACCTGATTGAACTCAATCCGACCTCCTGAATCACGCGCAAGCACCCACCGGGGCCGGTATCACCGACATTAAATGCTGACAGTCCACCCCTGTTTGCGCTAAAATCAATCGGAAAAATCGAACACTCCGGCCATTCCATGATGGTCCGGGTGTTGATGCCGCACAGCAAACAATAGAAACCGGGTATGCTCACAGGTAGCGGGTACTCCGCCAGTCTTGGACGATGGGCCTGCAGCCCGCACCCGAAACAAGTCGATGATATGGACAAGTTCAGGCATTTTTGTTTATCCGTTGATGAACACCAGATTTTGTGGCTGGGCCTTGATGCCTGTCGGGAAGGGCATAACCGGCTTGATACCGAAATACTGGACGAGCTGATCACCATTCTCGAATCCCTGCAGCAAGCCGGTCATCAGGGCCTGATTTTTCATTCACGCAAGGCGGGAAAATTCACTTCGGGCTATGATCTGGAGCTGCTGCGACAGTCTGCACTGGCAGCGCAGCGACCCGGCCTGCTCCAGCAGGGTCAGCAGGCCTGCCAGATGCTGGCCAACCTGCCGTTCCCGACCCTGGCCCTGATTGAAGGCAACTGCCTGGGGGCCGGGCTGGAGCTGGCACTGGCCATGGATTATCGCCTCGCAGCCAGCACCGGACTGTACCTGGGCTTTCCTGAACCACACCTGGGCTACCATCCCTGCCTGGGCGGTACAGAGCGCTGGATGGCGCAACACACCCCCATGGCAGCCCTGCCACTGCTGCAGGGCAGGAAAATGCTGCCGGAGCAGGCCCTGCAGGCGGGTCTGCTGGATGCCTGCCTGCCCTCCGGGCAACTGCAGGCGAAAGCCATCGAACTCATCCTGCACCCGCCGGCACCCGCAAAAACCAGTCTGGGACAATACCTCATGAACCTGCCCCTGCTGCGCCCACTGGCAGCCAGGCAGCTGGCCCGACGGCTGAAACCGGTTTTTGATCCCGCCCATTATCCCGGCCCCTCGCGCCAGCTGGCGCTCTGGCAAAAACATGCCGGCAATCCGCAGCGTCTCGCGGCAATGGAGGCCCAATCCGCTGCCGACCTGCTGAAAACCCGGACAGCGGCCAACCTGATCCGGCTTTATCTGAACACCTCCCGGCTCCTGGCCCGCTCCCACCGGCTCCCGCGCCCTGAAACCCCGGTGCACATCATCGGGGATACCCGTCTGGCACTGGAGCTGGCCCTCCAGTCAGCACAGCATGGCCTGCCAGTCAGTATTCAGGCCCGCCGGGACCTGAAAACCGGGCTGGCGATCCGGGCTGCCGAGCGACTGGGGCTGCCCAGAGACCATCACCGTGTCACCTCACTGCTGGCCGGCATCCGTCTGGACAACGCCGGCAATGCCCTCTCCCATGCCGGACTGGTACTGGAAGCCAGTGAAGACAGTCCCGAACGCCGGCGGGAGAAACTGGTGCTGCTGGAGCAGCGGGCACACCGGGATGCCATTCTGGCCTGTGTGCTACAGGAGCTGAGCCTCGAATGGCTGAGCCTTGAAATGCGCACGCCGGAGCGTCTGGTGGGACTGCATTTTTTCAATCCGTCACCCCGCCAGCCGCTGGTGGAAATCATTCTGCCACCGGGTCAGGTACCGGAAGGCCATCACCATCCCTGCTGCAGCTTCACGGCCCGGATCGGCGCCATTCCCCTGCTGCTCCGGGATACGCCTGCTCATCTGGTACACCGCCTGACACTGACCTACATCCTGCAGGGCATCAGCTTCCTGCAGCAGGGCATGCCCCTGAAAGCCATTGATCAGGCCGGCAGGGCTTTCGGCATGCCCTCAGGGCCACTGGAAATGGCTGACAGTATGGGGCTGGATGAATGCCGCCGTCTGGCAGAAGTCATGGAGCGGGCTTACCGGATCAGGATTCCGGTACTGCTGTACGATCTGCTCCGGCAGGGCAGGCTGGGTGAAAAATCAGGGCGGGGATTCTACCGCTACCGACGGGGTACCCGGCTCAGACCGGACCCCGAGCAGGCACAATGGCAGGGTGATGAAAAATCCCTGCAGGAGAAACTGATGAACGAAATGTTGGAGGAGGCATCTATCTGCCTAGAGGAGGGCATCTGCCATGAAGCGGAACTGCTGGACATCGGCGCAGTTTTCGGAGCAGGTTTTCCGGCCTTTCTGGGTGGGCCACTGCAATACAGGCAGCAGCGCAACGGACAACTCAACAACAGGCAAACATCATGAATCTACCCACCGTCAAGCAGCTGCGCTATTTCGTCGCACTGGAAAGTTACGAACACTTCGGGCGTGCGGCGGAAGCCTGCTTTGTCTCCCAGTCCGCCTTCAGTACCGCCATCCGCGAGCTGGAATCCACCCTGGAAGTACAGCTGGTCGACCGTACCAACAAAAACGTCACCATCACCCATATCGGGCGCCAGATTGCCGTTGAAGCCCGACGCTGCCTGCGCGACATTGAAGGGCTGGTGGAACTGGCACGCAGCAACCAGCAGCCCCTGACCGGCGAACTGCGGGTCGGTGTCATCCCGACCATCGCCCCCTTCCTGCTGCCGGAGGTCATGCCCGGTCTGCGTGAAGCCTACCCGCGCCTGAAGCTGTACCTGACCGAAGACATCACCCAGCGGGTATACGACAAACTCATGGATGGCGAGCTGGACCTGATCATACTGGCCCTGCCCTATGCCCTGCGCAATGTGGAAGTCGAACCCCTGTTCCAGGACCGGTTTTTTCTCGCCTGCCGGGAAAACTCCACCCATATCCCCCGCGAGGACGGTCAGTTCAAATCCGGCGACCTGGCGCCTGAAAGCATCCTGCTGCTGGAAGACGGCCACTGTTTGCGTGATCACACCCTGGCAGCCTGCCACCTGCAGCAGGACATGGACAAGATCAGCCGTTTTTCCGCCAGCAGCCTGCTGACGCTGGTACAGATGGTGGATGCCGACCTGGGGGTATCCTACCTGCCGGAAATCGTAATCGGTTCTCCGTTGCTGCAGGGCACTCAGGTCAAGCTCTGGCCGACCGGGGAAAAAAGCTTTCGGGATATCGGCCTGGCCTGGCGACGCGGCAGCGCACGGGCTGAAGAATTTCACCAGCTCGGCGAGACCATCCGCCAGTTGCAGGCCCAATACGGCCCCTATCCCCTGACCCCTGCTGAAACGGAGGAAAACACACAGACCGGTACGGATGGTGCTACTGAAAACGGGCATCCAGCGGCTGACGCGACCTGAAATAGGTCAAAAACGGTGGATTCCGCCCCGGTAACAGACGAATGGAACGCTCTTCCAGATACTCCAGCTCACTGCCCGGTGAACGAACCCTGATCTGGACCCGATAAACCGGCTGCTGGGTATGATCCATAAAGGTCGCCCCGAACGTCGGCTGCACCCATGCCCCTTCAGACACCTCGCGCTGACGGATGTAGTCATCCACCAGTGCCTGATCCCCCTCCGCCAGCAGCAGCAGGATATGCCGGGGTGCCAGCATCGGATTGATGCCCTGTCCCTGAGAGCTGACCGACAGAAAACGGGCCAGCCTTTCATACAATGCCGGCGTCATGCCCAGTACCTGCTGCAGTTCCTCAATGCGTTCAAAGGGCGCATCCTTGGCCCCGAAGGCCAGCCCCTCACTCTGATAATCCCGGTCTTCGGCACCATTGAGGCGCTTGAGGTCATCACCATCACGGAAATCCTCGATCCGGTCCAGCAGGGTCTGCGCCTCCTGATCCACCACCCCGGCCTGCTCCAGAACTTTCTGCAACAGCTCCCGGCTGGTACGGTTGATATCGATCAGGCCGTTCTCGCCCACAACCCGGATTTCAGCCTGATAACCGCCCTGCTCCCAGCTGCCGGCCCCCCCCCCGACCACCAGCGTGCGCTCATCAGGCGGCAGAAACAGCTGCATGACGGTATAATGGGCCGCTGCATCGGCAAAGGCACGAGCCTGGGCACTGGTACGGGCAAAACTGACCATGCTGGTTTCCGTACGTACCGAGTACACCAGTGCCGCCGCCAGGCTCATCATGACCACAATCATCCAGATCACCATCAGCAATGCCACACCGCGCTGATGCCGATGCTGATGACAACACGGACATCGGTGAGCCGCATGCCTAGCCACTGGCCACATACTCATCCACCTGCGGCAGGTCGATCACCAGCTCCGGCCACGGACGTCGTTCACGATCCTCGATCCGGATGCGCAACAACAGCGGATAAACCGTCTTTTCCTCCCAGTTGTCCTGCCAGTAAGGGTCTTCGTCCATGGATTCGGAGGCATAATATTCAAAACTGATCGCCCCCAGCCCGTCATAAACCAGTACCGGATCGACCGCCTCAAAGGCATCGTCCCACCCCATGTCAGGACGGTAGGGGGCGTAGCGCATCTCCAGCTTCTCACCCTGTTTTCCGGATGCAATGGCCAGTTCGATCAGATAAATACCGCCATTGTGCTGCAAGGGCTGCAGGGGGGCGGCATAACGGACAGACTGGCGGGTGCCTTCAAAGGCATAAACCGGGCCCTTGTCACCCGGAATGCGTACCACCATGGCCTGACTGAGCTGGCTCCTGAGGAACTCTCCCACCAGCCGCATGTCTTCGGTACGATTGATGCGGGCCTCGGTGGCATCCCAGCTGCGCCCGATGGTGTTGAAGCCGGAAAACAATGCCAGAAACAGCAACGCCATCAGCACCAGCGCCACCATCATTTCCAGAATAGTGAACCCGGACTGCACCCGCCTTGCTGCAGTGACGTCAGCCATGCCGGTCACCCGGCTCATTTCAGTTCCCCGAAGCGCAGAGAGGAAAGGTTGAATTCACGCTGACCGTTTTCCGATGTCCACAGCACCTGCACATTGACCTGATAAGGCTGGACGGAGAGCGAAAAATCTTCCTGCTTCTCATCCAGTTCCACCGGTTCCATGTCCACACTCCAGCGGTAGGGTGTTCCCTCTTCCGTACCGCTGACACTGCCCTGCTCCACCGGGATTTCGGTGCCTACCGCCTGCAGGCGTGATTCCGCTACCTGCACGGCGAAACTGTACTCATCCGCCAGTGCCGCACTGCGCATGTTGCTGCCAAACAGCTGCAGCAGGGTGCCAACTACCAGCCCCATCATCACAAAAGCCACCATGATCTCCATCAGGGTGAAACCACGCTGGGCCGGCAACAGCAACGGGGCAAGGCCTCCAGCACCCCTGGCACCCGGTTCCTGCAGGAGCCGGACCGGGGATGGCGGAAAAAAGCCGGAATCAGAGAATGCTGACACGACCGGTGATCCACTCAATGTTGATCTTGAATGCCTGACCATTGGCTTCCAGCTCCACCGAACCACCGGTCGAGCTGCCATCCGGAAAAAAACGGACACTGCCCGTGGCCCCCGACACTTCCGAAGCAGCAGTATTGAGCCTGGGCGTGATGCCGGCATGCAGTTCCCGCCGCTCGCCCTGACTGCTGCCGATCCAGAAGGTTTTTTTGCCGGTATCCATGGACCATGTCATCGGCATCTGGCGCAGGATGGCGATACTACGGGCATGACGCAAACTCGCAGCCACTTCGCGGGCCGACCTGCGCAGCACCGGCCCCTCGGACAGGGAAGTGGCAACCACCCCCATCAGCAGGGCAGCCAGCACCAGCACCAGCATGACTTCCAGCAGGGAAAAACCCTTCTGCCGTATCATGGCCGCCTGACTCCACCCCGAAGGCCGGCTTATTTGGCCCAGAGGCTGATGTCGGCATCATCCCCCTCCCCACCGGCAGCACCGTCAGCCCCGAGGGAGACCAGGTCATAAGGCTGGCCACTCGTACCCGGACGCTTGTACTGATACTCGTTGTTCCAGGGATCAACCGGTACGCTGCCCTTCTTGAGGTAAGGTCCGTTCCAGCCCCGCGCCCCGGAAGGTGAGGAAACCAGGGACTTCAGGCCTTCGGAAGAGGTCGGATAGTTGCCGACTTCCAGACGGTACATGTCCAGAGCGGCGCTGATGTTCTCAATCTGCACCTTGGCAGACTGGCTCTTGCCACGTCCGAGATATTTCAGCGCCTGCGGTCCGACAATACCGGCAATCAGGCCCAGGATGACCAGTACGATCATGAGCTCAATCAGGCTGAATCCGCGCTGGCGGACGGAGGAAAAAGGCTTCAGGGGTTGGCTTGACATGCTAGGGCTCCTTGTTATTTTTCAGATTGTTTGTTTTTTTGTTATTACTTTTTTTATGAACATGAATCACCGGTCAATCAATTGACCAGATCAGCCATGTTGATCATTGGCAGCAGCACGGCTCCGATAATGACCAGAATGGCCATGGCCATGACCAGGATCAGCAACGGCTCCATCAGCGCCAGCATCTGGCGCACGGAGGTTTTCACCTCATCATCGTAAATGGAGGCCACCTCATGCAGCAGGTCCTCCATGCGTCCCGTTTCTTCACCCACCCGCAACATGTGCAGGGCATAGGCCGGGAACACTTTCTTGGCCAGCAGGGTCCGGGTCAGGCTTTCACCCTGCTTGAGGCTGTCCGCCGCTTCTCCCACCGACCGGGCCATGATGCGGTTGCCCATGGTGTTCCTGACAATCTGCAGCGCTTTCAGCAGGGGAACCCCGTTATGCAACAGAGTTCCCAGGCTGCGGGAGAAACGTGCCATTTCCACCTTGCCCGCCAGATCACCGACCAGGGGCCAGCTCAGCATGGAACGATCTAACCACATCCGGGCTTTCTCATTCGTTAATACATACTGTATCAGTATCAGCACAACAAACATTCCGCCCAGCAGAACCCACCAGTACCGTTTCAGGCCCTCACCCGCAGCCATAACCACTTTGGTGATGGCCGGCAGTTCCGCTCCCATGTCGGAAAACATCTGCGAGAACTGTGGCACCACAAACAGCAGCAGTGCAATAATCGACAGCACGGCCACAACAAACAGAATGGTCGGATAGATCAGCGCCGAAATCACGATGCCACGCAGTTCTTTGGCCCGCAGCAGGTACTCCACCAGCCGGGCCAGTGCACCATCAATTGACCCGCTGGCCTCACCGGCATGTACCATGTTGACGTAAAAGCGTGAAAACTGGCCGGTTTCTTCCAGTGCATCGGCAAAATGCACACCGCTACGCACCTGGGACTGCAGGGTGCTGACCATTTTATGCATGGCCGGCTTTTCCAGTATCTCCAGCTGGATACCCAGCGCCCGGTCCAGCGGCAATCCCGCCTTGAGCATGGAAGCCAGTTGCTGGGTGAAAGCCACAATGTCCGGCTGGGTCAGCTTGCCCCCTCCGAACAGGCTTCTGCCCGTGACTTTGGGACGGCTGTCCCCACCGGTACTGCCACCTTTGGCGAGTGCGACCTTAACGGGAATCAGGCCCTGAGCATACAGGTTTTCCAGTGCCTGGTGTTCAGCCGCAGCCTCCAGCGTCCCCTGCCTGCGCTCCCCGGCAGGCGTGACGGCAGTGTATTCAAACAGGGCCATTCGGTGTTTCCTCGGCAACCCGCAGCACTTCTTCCAGCGTGGTCACTCCCTTGAGCGCCTTCAGCAAACCGTCTTCATACATGGTGCGCATGCCGCCGGCACGGGCATGCTCCTGAATCACCCCGGCATCATCATGTTTGAGGATGCTGCGCCGGATGGCATCATCCATGACCAGCACTTCGTGAATGGCACTGCGCCCCTTGTAACCGGTCTGCCCACAGGCATGGCATCCCTTGGCATGCCAGAGGCGCATGTCGCCTTCCGGCTGGTAGGTGCGCAGGCTCAGTTCCTGTTCAATTTCCGGCAGTACCGGGTGTGGCTCACGACACTGCGGACACAGCCGCCGCACCAGACGCTGGGCCAGAATGCAGTTGACGGTCGAGGTGATCAGGTAGTCTTCAATCCCCATATCCAGCAGACGGGTGGCCCCGCTGGCGGCATCATTGGTATGGATGGTGGACAGCACCAGGTGCCCGGTCAGGGCCGACTGGATGGCAATGCGGGCGGTTTCCACATCCCGCATCTCCCCGATCATGATCACATCCGGGTCCTGACGCACAATGGAGCGCAGGGCATCAGAAAAGGTCAGCCCGATCTTGGGGTTGGCCTGAATCTGGTTGATGCCCTCAAGCTCGTATTCCACCGGATCTTCTACTGTCAGTATCTTGTTTTCCGGGGTATTGAGCTGGGTCAGGGCCGAATACAGCGTGGTGGTTTTGCCGGAGCCGGTAGGGCCGGTAACCAGAATGACACCGTGCGGCTGCGCCAGTTCATGCTGAATGCGTTCGTGGTTTTCCGGTGAGAAACCCAGCGAATTCAGGTCCAGGTTGACGCTGTTCTTGTCCAGCAGACGCATGACCACGCTTTCTCCGTGCATGGTGGGCACGGTAGAGACACGCATGTCGATTTCCTTCCCCTGGGCCTTGAGCTGGATGCGCCCGTCCTGAGGCAGACGGCGCTCGGCAATATTGAGGCGTGCCATGAGTTTGATGCGTGACAGGATGGCCGGCGTCATCTGGGCCGGGGGCGAATCCACCTCGTGAATCACGCCGTCAATGCGGTAACGTACCTTGAGCTGGTTTTCGAACGGCTCGACATGGATGTCCGAAGCACGCATGCTCATGGCCTGGGTCATGATCTGGTTCACGATCCGGATCACCGGTGCCTCGCTCGCCATGTCCTTGAGATGCTCGATATCATCCAGCTGGACACTGTCACCGGTAATCTCGAACTCCTCCTCAACCGCGTTTGCCTGATCACCATACAGGCTTTCAATCGTGGCCCGGATTTCGGACGGCAGCCCCAGATAGGGTCTGACTTTTTTTCCGGTCGCCATCTGGATGGCCTGGTGTGCAAACGGATTAAGCGGGTCGACCATGGACAGATGCAGATAACCATCTGCCGCCTTGAGCGGCACAATTTCCGCAGTACGCAGGTAGTTGAGGGAAATGGCCAGCTCAGGAACCGGAGTGGCAGGATAATCGCGGGTCAGTGCCAGCGGTACGCGCAGGTGTCGGGACAGTACCACGGCCACCTCCTGTTCGGTCAACAGGCCAAGGCGCACCAGTACGCTACCCAGAGGCTGATGAATTTCCGACTGGGCCCGCAGGGCCCGCTCAAGATCGGACTGACGCAGCTTGCCCAGCCGTACCAGCCGTTCGCCAAAACGCAGGGGGGGTGATTCTGAAGCTGTCGCTGACATAATGCTACTTGGATTATTGTTATGATAATGCAGGTGCCTGTAGCACCCGGTCTGGCAATTCCGGAAACAAGCCCCCGGTCGCCATCCATAATTTTTATTTATCAGGGAAAAACATGCAAGCTGTTTTTCCCTGATGGCTGCCAATGCAGCAGATAGCCGAACAGCAGGTGCTACATTGCAGGCGAGCCCATGTATACCGCACTGCCGATGCCGACCACCATCATGACCAGCATTGCGACGATGCTGATCAGGGTCAGAATGCCCATGAGGCGCCAGAAACCGGCCTGATGCTGTAACGCCAGCTCCAGATCAGCCACATTCAGGCCGGTCACGGCACGTTTGATGGCGCCGGCATAGCGCAGCAGATACAGGGAGGCGATGAAATAGATAATGGCCAGCACCAGATACAGCACACCCATTCCGATCACGAGGCCACCGCCCATCATGCCGGCTCCATCCATGCCTTCCAGGCCGGTAAGCATGGTTGACCCCATGAGCATGGAAACCGCAGCCAAGACCATGAAAGCGGTGCCGATAAAGCCCAGTATGGCCAGCAGCAACACCCAGGGCCGGGTCCGGCGCAATGAAGCAACAATGCTGTCCGTCATGATTCCGCTGCCACCACTGATATCATGAACCACCGACTGGGGTGGCGCATAGGCGTCTTGCACGCTCATAGAATCTCCTTTCTCGCTAAAACTGAAATATACACAATCAAATCATTAAACAAACTTAATGATAGCCCAGAATGGCAACCCGTACCCGACAATCCGTGTCAGCCGGTCCGAAACCAAATCCGCCTGCAGCAGTCCAACAGAAATACCCGCAGGCCCACCCGCCATCCGGCCAGTTTTTTTTGTGGAAAATGCCCGGCTTATGCAACAATCCGGAACCCCTTGAATTAAAGAAACATGGATATGCAGCGTTTATCTTTGACCCTGACTCTGGCACTCTGCCTGATGGCAAACCCGCTCCCGGCCCAGGACAGCAACAGTCCGGCCAGCGGCAATACCTCCTCCTCTGCCACCAGGCCGTCCGTCATGATCGTGCTGGATGGTTCCAACAGCATGTGGGGACAGCTGGAAGGCATCAACAAGATCGTGACGGCACGGGAAAGCCTGAAAGCCCTGCTGGCCAACTCCGGAGACAAGATCAATTTCGGCCTGCTCACCTATGGTGACAAAAGGAAAAAGAACGGCTGCACCGACTTCACGCTGGTCAGCAGGCCGGAAAACTATGACATGGTGGACATGCTGAAAAACATCTACAAGCTCAATCCGCGTGGCCGCTCCCCGATCTCGGCAGCACTGGAAACCGCTGCTTCCGGCCTGCCACGCCAGAATGCCCATATCCTGCTAGTCAGCGACGGAGAGGAAAGCTGTGGTGGTGATCCCTGTGCCATGGCGGCCAAACTGGTGGCAGACAATCCCGACCTGCGGATTGATGTGATCGGATTCCGGGCTGAAAAGGAAGCCCAGCTGGAATGTATCGCCGAAAATGGCCAGGGTGCCTTCGTGGTTGCCGATAACCATGAACGCCTGAATACCCTGCTGGCCGGTGTTGAAGCCCGTGGACTGCCGGAAAACGACCCCGCAACCAATACCCCGGCCCGGTCTGATTCCGGCCCCGACAAAATGCCACCCGGCAGCCTGGAACTCAATATCCTGGCTGATGGAGCCCGGGTACCGCTGCGTGCCAATTACTCCATCTACAACCAGAGCAACCAGAATATCGTCAACTTCACCTCCCGCACCCAGGTACATGAATACCTCAAACCCGGCACCTACAAGGTCAAGGCGATCTGGAAAAACTATCATCAGACCGAAACCGTCACCATTCAACCCGGCCAAACCAGCCAGCTTCAGTTCGATGCCGGCAGCCTCGGCAATATCCAGCTTGCGGTGCTGGACCGCCGAGGCCAGCCCCTGAATGTCAATCTTTCCGTTTATACCGCAGGTGGCGATTTCATCTCCCAGGATGTGCTGCAGAACCAGTTGCAGACCCAGCTCCCGGTCGGGCGCTACCGGGTCAAGGCCAATCTGGAAAAGCTGGAACAGGAGGCCGTGCTGGATGTGAGCCACGGCAATACCAGCACCCATACCTTCCGTTTCGAGAACCGCTGAACCGATGAAAAAACCCGGCAGGAAACGACGAATGGTGCAGAACTCTGCGCTTGCTTCGCGGTCCAAAAAGCTGGATAGTGCTTCCGGGGTATTCCCGCAGACACGAATTCAACTAATAAAATGATCAAGGAGTTTCCTACATGAAAAAAGCAGCTACTTTAACCATTGCAGCCGCTTTGATTGCCAGCGTATCACTCGCCGGCTGTGTCCCCGCCAGCAATGCCCAGCTGGGCTCCACCACGGGTGCCGTCCTCGGTGGCGTACTGGGCAACCAGGTCGGCAAGGGTAATGGCAAGGTTGCAGCCACCATTGCAGGAACCATCATTGGCAGCGCCATCGGCGGCCAGATCGGTGCCCAGTGGGATGCCTATGACCAGCAGAACGTCAACAATGCCGTTTATACCGGCCAGCCCAAAGCATGGCAGAACCCGAACAACGGCTACTCCTACACCGCCACACCGGGCAACGTCTATCAGAGCACTTATCAGGGTTACAACACGGAATGCCGCCCGGTCACGGTAGCAGCCCGCCTGCCCAATGGCCAGTACCAGAATATCCAGATGAACGCCTGCCGTGACGGCAGCGGCGTATGGCGTCAGGTCAGCTGATCATACTGACCAGTACCATAGCAATCATCCGGACTTGAGGATGACACGGCTTCACGGCCTGCCCGTGAGGCCGTTTTTTGCATCCAGACTCCGGTACTCTTCGACACGGCATGGTGTGCCTCCCGGTCCTGCAGCTCAATCACCGGCTTTCCCATAGGTACGTACCACATAGGCCTGCACCAGGTTCTGGAACTCGGCGGCAATGTCATCGCCCTTGAGTGTCACCGTTTTTTCGCCATCTTCATAAACGGGTGCAACCGGCACCTCGCCACTGCCCGGCAGACTGATGCCGATATTGGCATGGCGGCTTTCACCCGGCCCGTTCACCACGCATCCCATCACCGCCACCGACATGGATTCCACGCCCGCATAGTGCTCCTTCCAGACCGGCATCCGGGCTCGCAGCCAGCCCTGGATCTGCCCGGCCAGCTGCTGGAAATAATCACTGGATGTCCGTCCGCAACCGGGACAGGCCACTACCTGGGGCGTAAAGGAGCGCAGCCCCAGCGCCTGCAGGATTTCCTGGGCCACTACCACCTCTCCGGAACGTGCCGCCCCCGGTTCGGGCGTCAGGGAAATGCGGATGGTATCCCCGATCCCTTCCTGCAACAGTACCGCCAGCCCTGCCGCTGAAGCCACAATCCCCTTGCTGCCCATGCCGGCCTCGGTCAGCCCCAGATGCAAAGGGTAGTCGCAGCGCCCGGCCAGCGTCCGGTAAGCCCGAATCAGGCCCTGTACTTCGCTGAGCTTGCAGGACAGAATGATGTGGTCATGTGCCAGCCCGTAACCTTCTGCCTTGGCGGCACTCTCCAGCGCCGAATCGACCAGGGCCGCATGCATGACATCATTCAGTGCCTGCGGCTGTGTCAGCCGGGCATTTTCGTCCAGCTTACGTGCCAACAGCTCCTGATCCAGTGACCCCCAGTTCACACCGATGCGCACCGGCTTGTCATAACGGCAGGCAAACTCGATCATGCGTGCAAACTGTTCATCCCGCCGCCGTCCCCGCCCGACATTACCGGGGTTGATGCGGTATTTGGCCAGTGCCTCGGCACAGGCAGGCTCTGCAGCCAACAGCTTGTGCCCGTTGAAATGGAAGTCCCCGATCAGCGGTACATTGCAGCCCATGCGCTCCAGCCGCTCCCGGATTTCCGGCACGGCAGCAGCAGCCTCCCGGCTGTTGACCGTAATCCGCACCAGCTCGGAACCGGCCTGTGCCAGTTCGGCACACTGAATTGCCGTGCGCACGGCATCGGTAGTATCGGTATTGGTCATGGACTGCACCACAACCGGCGCACTGCCACCCACCAGCACCTGCCCGATACGCACGCTGACGGTCGGGTGACGCGGACAAAGACCATGATCCGGCATGAACAGGCATCCCTCAAACAGTGAATACCGTTGCATTATGCCTGATTGCCCCGCCAAATTCACAGTCACCTGCCGACAATGCTGAAAGCCCGGACCTGATGCACATTTCTGGACAAAACCTGCCCTGCCCCGCATGATAGCGGCTTGCATCCGGCACAGGGAAGCAACAACCGGTACTGTTCATGACCCCGCTGGCGGAAGCCACCTGATCAGCTGCAATAAAGCTGGCAGGGAATAGACTGGCTGAAATCAGGATGACCACAATCTGCCGGAATAACTGACAACACTTGACACCCTATAACCAGAATAACCAGGATCAGCAATACAGAAACACTATGGCCAATATTGAAACCCGACTGGCGCTATGGCAGGAACAGGGACTCCTGAACACCGAACAGGCGCAAGCCATTCGCACTTTTGAACGCGAAAACAATCCCCCGCGCCGTCACTGGTGGCTTTACAGCCTGTTGATCCTGGGTGTATCCATTATCGGGCTGGGCATCATCTCCATCATCGCAGCCAACTGGGCCGACATTTCCGACACCGTCAAGCTCGGTGCCGACCTGCTGCTGCTGCTGGGACTGGGCAGTGCCCTGCTGTGGCAGTACCACAATCCGCAAGGCTGGTGGTTCGAGGCCCTGATTGCCGCCTTCATGATCCTGTGCCTGGCCAGCATCGGACTGATCGGCCAGATTTACCAGCTTAACGGGCGCTGGTTTCATGCCCTGCTGTTCTGGTCCGCCATCACCCTGCCACTGGCCCTGTTCTCGCGCCAGCTGTTCGCACCGTTCATGTGGGGCACCCTGTTCCTGCATGCATTGCTCTGGAGTGCGGTGGCACTGTCCGCCAACCTGATGGAAGATACTTACCGTTTCATTGCTCCGCTGTGCCTGTTCGCACCGCTGCTGACCGCAAGCCTGTACGGCTTGCTGCGCCCCGTTGGGGCACTGGCAGACTTCCGCAGCACTTTTTTCTTCTGGTTTCAGGTCAGCGGCCTGATGGCACTGGTCGTGATCGACCTGGCACGCTCGGGCGGGGAAATGCGGGATTACGAACTGGGCTGGTACCTGCCCGCTTATATTGCCGCCGCCGTCTTGGCACTGCTGATTCTCGGCAGTTCCAGCTACCGTCTCCTGAACAAGGTACTGCTGATCGGCTGCATCGCCCTGCTCCTGCTTTATTATCAGCCCGACTTCCTGTTCTCCGGCAATACCCGTTATACCCATGCGGACATGGATAATGCCAATCCGTTCAGCTTCTGGCAGGCGGACGACATCCGGGCTCCGATCCTGACCATCCTGATCCTGTTTGTGTACGCCACCCATGCCGGCAACAGCGGACATGCCCGCACCTTCAATGTCATCACTTTCATGATCGGGCTGCGTTTCGTGATCCTGTACTTCCAGGCCATGGGCGGGCTGGCAGCTACCGGTGTCGGCCTGATCATGTCCGGCATCATGATCATCGGCATCGCCTGGTTCTGGCACAAAAGCCGCAGCCGGCTGCAACGCTGGAGCAAGGAGCTGAACCCATGAAAGGCAACATTTATCTGCTGCTGCCGGCCATCCTGCTGCCCATTGTCCTGCTGACGGGTGAAGTCTGGGTCAGTCACCAGAAAAAATACTACGGTGAAACCCTGATACTGCCCATTCAGGGCTTTGATCCGCGTGACCTGCTCAAAGGCCATTACCTGCGCTTCCGGATTGATTACGGCCTGAGCGACAGCAACGGCTGCCCGGCCAGCGACATCAGCGCCAGCCTGTGCCTGGCGCCGGAAGTGCGTGTGTATGCCGAAGATGAGCTCCCGGCCAGCTGCCGGCGTTTTATCCATGGCAGCTGCAACGGCAGCGAGCAGTTCCTGACCGGGCTGGAGCGCTTCTACGTTCCCGAAGCCGATGCCAGCGAACTGGAAAGCCTGCTCCGCCAGCCGAATACCGGCGAACTGGCCATCAGCCTCAGCTCACAGGGCGAGGCCCGTATTCGTGACCTGCTGATCAATGGCAGATCCTGGCGTGAGGCCCTGAACCCGAAGCCCTGAGGCCACAGTCGCCACCGTGTCAGGAGCGTACCGGCCAATGACGGTGCAACTCATCCACAATCAGGGCATGATGATGCCCCTGCACACCGTATTCACGCAGATGCGGGTGATCAGGGTGCAGGTCCGGATGGTCATGAACCCTATCGCTCGGGTCACCGGCAGGCCAGAGGCGCAGGGCCAGCACGATACCCGCCATGCCGACCAGCGCCATCAGCACAAAGGTTGCAGGCAGCCCCATCCCCGCACCGAAACGCCCGGCCAGAGGATAGGCTATCAGCCAGCAGGCATGGCTCAACGCAAATTGTGCGGCAAAAATCGCAGGACGGTCCTCGGGGTGGGCCGAACGACGCAGCAGGCGTCCGGACGGAGTCTGTGCCACGCTGTAGCCGCAACCGATGATAAACCAGAGCACCAGCAGCAGGGGGAATGTCGGGAGCAGTGCCCCCATGGCGGTACCCAGCACCAGTACCGCCGCACCGGTAATCATGAGCGGACGGTCGGGAACCCGGTCCAGCAGTGCCGGCAGCGCCAGTGCCGCCAGCATTGAGCCGCTCCCGAATGCTGCCAGCGCCCAGGCAACCTGCGCTTCACCCAACCCGAATCCTGCCTTCACAATCACGACCGTATTGACAATCACCATTGCCCCCGCTGCTGCAACGGCAAGGTTGATCGCCAGCAGCCCCCGCAGGCGGGGGGTGGCCAGGTAAAGACGCAACCCCCGCGTGGTACGATCCCAGATGCCCCGCTTCGGACCGGGCACCGGTGAAGGCAGGGTGACACGGATTACCAGCAGCGCAGAAACGAGAAAACCCGCAACCGTTCCGGCAAACAGATTGTGAAAACTGATCACCATCAGCAGCGCCGCCGCCAGCATCGGCGAAATCAGGCTTTCCAGATCATAGGCCAGCCGTGACAGCGACAGGGCTTTGGTGTAATCCTCCTCATCGGGAAGAATATCGGGAATGACTGCCTGAAAGGTGGGTGTGAATCCGGCTGATGCAGCCTGCAGCACGAAAATCAGCAGGTAAACCTGCCAGATTTCGGTGACAAAAGGCAGGTACAGCGCGACAGCGGCCCGCAGCAGATCCAGCGTAACCAGTACCGTACGCCGTGGCAGCCGGTCGGTGAATGCCTGTGCGACCGGAGCCACACCAACGTAGGCGAGCATCTTGATGGCCAGCGCCGTTCCCAGTACTGCTCCGGCATCGGCTCCCGCCAGCTCATAGGCCAGCAGCCCGAGCGCCACCGTCATCAGCCCCGTACCCAGCAGTGCAATCACCTGGGCAGCGAACAGGTGGCGGTAGGCCCGGTGTGTCAGGATGGCAAACATATAGCAAACCTCGTGGTATCTTAAATAACCGGATCAGTAATCAGGGCGCAGCGATGCGGACTGCCATTGCTTCCCTGGCCCGGCCATTCAGGCACCCAGCTCCGGCACATGAATCACCAGGTCCGTGACCGGACAGCCGACACAGAAAAGTCCCAGTCCCCGCGCCCTGTCCGGCTCAAACAGGGCCAGCGGCGGACCGTGCGGATAAACCATGCGCCCTTCCAGCACCCGTCCCAGACAGGAACCACAGACCCCGGCGGCACACCCCCAGGGCAGCGACACCCCCTGACGCAGGGCGGCCTGCAGTACGGTTTCGCCAGCCGCGACCTGAAACTGCTGGCCGGTATTGCTGACCTGAACCCGAAACGGCATCAGCGTGCCATCAACAAGAAAACATGCATGCAGACAGTACAGCCCTCAGAAGTGGTAGAAAGCCTGATTCAGGTAGTCAGCCACCTG